>DASWDX010000422.1:0-7549 GCA_036395055.1 Pyrinomonadaceae bacterium
GAATGCTGACAAAGTGACCAGCCTCGGATCGGTCGAAGTAGCAACGGCGGGGACAAACACGAATCCACAGGCTCCATTAGTTCAACTTGAAGCAGAGCCGCCGCCTGCTCCAAAGCCAATTCTCAGACCAGTGTCGGGCGGCGTGCTTAACGGCACCGCAGTCAGCTTGCCTTCTCCGACGTATCCAGAGACAGCGAGACGTATGAGAACGGCTGGTGTGGTCTCGGTAGAAGTCGTCGTGGATGAAACTGGAAAAGTAATCTCGGCGGTGGCCAGCAGCGGGCCCACAGCGTTGCGAGAGGTTGCGGTACAAGCTGCCCTTAAAGCGCGGTTCTCTCCAACTAAGCTTTCGGGTCAGCCCGTCAAAGTATCGGGTTTGATCAATTACAAATTCGCAATCGCCCAGTAATCTCCCAATCCTACGGGTGCCAACCTTCTGGCTGGCACCTTTCAGTTTGCAATTTCCCCAACATCTCTTTTAATAAGAGGAGCTAACTCTGATGGCATTAACCGGACACCTTAGCGATCTTTCGCTTTCCGAATTGATCGAATTTTTCTGTAATCAACGCAAGACCGGACAGCTAAAGGTCCTTTATCCGCAGGGTCCGGGATATTTTTATCTGCAGACCGGGTCGGTCGTTGACGCCCGTATTGGCGTGCTGCGCGGAATTGACGCGGTTTATTATGCGTTGACCCTTCCTAACGCAAAGTTCGAATTTGGCGGTTCACCGGAATCAGCCGAGCGCACTATTAACCAGCCCTGGACACAGGTTGTGCTTGAAGGTTTACGCCGACTCGATGAAGGCGTCGTTCCCGCATCTGCTTTTCCAGCCGACTACCAGGACGAGAACCACTCTGTAGATGCGGTTGGCGAGGAAAGTTCGCTTGCCGACCTTGAGAGGTTGCGCGTCCCTGCATTTCTCTCCTTCATGGACACGGAATCGATGGGCAAACGAAAGTTTGTAATCGCCGGGGCAGTTGCCTTTGCTGTGTTTGGCAGCGTCGCAGCGATCGGCGTCCCGGCAGGTTGGTATAGTCACGCCAAAACGTCTGCAGTTGCCAGCCAGCCAACGAGTACCGCCGTTGTGACTGAACCTTTGTCTCCCCCCGTTGCCGAGGTTGCGCCTACAGAGAATTCACAGCCGGAAAATCACGCCGACGACGCTGCGCTCACAGCGAAGCGGCAGCGCGAAAAAGAAAGGGTGAAGGCGCGCGAAGAGAGGACAGCGGCTTTGGGTCAACCGGCAGCAGGTTTGAGTTCAGCCGTTCCGACGAATGTTGCCTCTGAAGCTGCGAAGTCGGGACCAAAGAAAATTGTGGTGACCGTTACTTACGATGAGTCAGGCCGCGTTACGCAGGCTTCAGGCGGTGATGCAAGTGCGATACGGATTGCGCGGCAGAAGCGCTTCCCGGCAGGAAAAGCCGGTTCAGCGACGGTAACGATTCCGATAAACTAAAAACCGGCAACCAAGGAAACAGTAAGGGGGAAAGGGTAAAGCCACAATCTTTGTTTACCCTCTCCCCCTTATTGTTTTCCCATTTCATTCAAACCAGGTGCATGATTTCGTCGTCTGCCAAAACAGCCGATGCTTGTTTGGCCCTCTCGTAAATCCGGGTGACGCGTTCTTCGTTCGCTTCGATTCCTCGCTTCTCGAGCCAGTAAATAACATTCGACTTACCACTCATCGGCCCTATCTCGACGACCTGTTCCAAACCAAACTGTCCTGCGGGTACGCCGGAATAAACAAGGTCGGCGAGCTCTCGATCGCCCTTACGGTAACTCTTGATCACCGCCGCCGCGTGTACGCCCGTCGCAGTGCGAAAGGCGTCGCGACCAAAGACCGGGTAGTTACAAGGAATGGCCCAACCGCAGGCCTTCGACGTGACTGCACAATACTCGCGCAGTCGCGATAGATCATTCGGAATCCAACCCATTAGTTTTAGATTGACGAGCAATTGATCCATCGGAGTATTGCCAACTCGCTCCCCGATGCCCAGCGCTGAGCCATGAACTTGATCCGCACCGGCCTGAATTGCAGCGATCGAGTTGATGACACCCAGACCTCGATCCTGATGCCCGTGCCAATCGAGCCGGATGTTGCCACCTTGTTCCTCGATAATGTTTTTCACAAATCGAACCACCGACCGCGCGCCATCCGGAGTTGAATGTCCGACGGTGTCGCAGACGCAGACAGCCTTCGCTCCGCATTGAATGGCAGTCGTATAGAGCGCGCGAATTGTTTCCGGGTTTGCCCGCGTAGTATCTTCGGTAACATACATCACGGGCACTCCTTCACCGACGGCAAAAGTCACCGCCTCTTCAGTCAGTTTCAACAACTTGTCGACGGTCCAGTCTTCTGCAAAGAATCGTATAGCGGAAGAACCAATAAAAGTGCAGGCTTCGATCGCAATGCCCGCTCGTTGCGAGATTTCGATAATCGGCAGGATGTCGTTACGGTGAGTGCGCGCGGCGCAGTTAGGCCGAATCTTGAGCTTTTTCGAGACTATCTCACGCGCCATTAACTCCACACCAGCCGCATGAGTCCCGCCCGCGCCGGGCAAGCCGATATCCGCAGTATCGATGCCCAACGCATCCATCAAATGAAGCAGCTCGATCTTTTGTTCAACCGGAGGTTCGCTGACCGAAGGCGACTGTAAACCATCACGCAGGGTTTCGTCGTCAAAGCCTATATGACGATTGGGTGCAATCAATGCCGGATCGATTGTGTTCCAATCGTAAACTAATTCATCAAGCGACACTCAAACCTCCAACAATCTAATCAGTTCATAACTTCAGAGGCCAAACTTTAGTCTGCTGTTTGTGAGACTCATCAAGCTGAAGCTTATACTCTGAACCGAGAAGAAATTGATTACAGCAACCTGCCGTAGTCAATGTCAAGCGAGCCATTTCACTGGACGCTTTTGACGGCGCTGGCCGCTCTGTTATAGCCTCTCACGCGTTTCATCTACGAGCGGTTTGGTTCTATTCTGTCGACTTTGAATCCACAACGTACAACGCAGATCAAAACAATCGCACTGGGCTCTGACCGCGCGGCGAAGATAATGGCGGTGAGAGCGAGCATTGCACGCGTGGCGGCCATCGATGGTTCGTGGGCTGAAGCGAGCGTGCTGGCCCGTGCCGTAGAAACAACAGTACCGGCAATGCCGCTGAACGACTGGGAGCTCATGCAGGGGGCTCGCGAAAGAGCACTTGCAGTGCGCGACCAACTCCGCACCCAGCGACGAGACGCAGACCTTTACGTCGGACTCGAGGGCGGATTTCATTCCATTTCGATTGAGGGAGAATGGCACACATTCTTGCGCGGCTGGGCGTATGCGACCGATGGCAGGAATGGATCATTTGGCGCTGCGCCTTCGATTAGTGTTCCCCCGGCGCTGGCGAAAAAAGTAATTGAGGGACGACGGGAACTTGGCTTGGTGATTGATGAAGTAGCCGGAATCCAGGATGTGCGTAGTCGCCAGGGCGCATGGGGGATTCTTTCGCGCGATCTTGTCACGCGCTCGATGAGTTTTGAAGTAGCGCTGATTGCTGCATTTGCACCGTTTTATAATAAGAAGATGTATTCTTGAGGCTCTTGGGAAAGACGCAAGCAGGTCTGAACTCTTAACTTTTCCAACATGGAAGAACTCATCGCACAGGTAAATAATGGCGAGCCTACGCACCATTCGCGTTCAAATGTCGGTTGGATCGAAGTGATTGCCGGTTCGATGTTCTCAGGAAAATCGGAAGAGCTAATCCGCCGGCTGCGGCGTGCAAAGATTGCAAGGCAGAAGGTGCAAGTGTTCAAACCGGATATTGATTCGCGCTTCTCGGAGGACCATATCGTTTCTCACTCGGAGATGCGTCATGAGTCGGCAAATATTCGCAGTGCGGATGAGGTGCTGGCGAAAGTTGAACCCGATACGGAAGTTGTTGGTATTGATGAGGGACAGTTTTTTGATAATGCTCTGGTGGATGTCGCAACTCAATTGGCGGGGCGCGGTGTTCGCGTGATCATTGCCGGCCTGGATCAAGACTATACCGGCAAACCGTGGGAACCAATGCCACAACTGCTCGCCATCGCCGAGTACATTACCAAGACGCACGCCATCTGCATGAAGTGTGGCCAGCCGGCCAACTACTCACAACGCATCTTTGAATCGGAAGAGCGCGTGGCCGTTGGCGCAACTGGCATGTACGAAGCTCGCTGTCGCCGGTGCTTTGTTCCGCATGCCGATTCTCCGACCGTGCACCTGGACTAAGACGCGCGCACAGCCCTGGTCGGCCCGATGGGCAGTGACTATTGCGTTCATGCTTCGCCCTCCTTGGCTTCCGACGTCATTTGCGTGTGCACTTTTTTTAGCCCGCCTCCGAGAGTATCCTAAGTTCTCCCCTCCAAAAAATTGCCGGAAACCCCGGACAGGCAATAACGAAATCTCGACGAAGAAACAACGACGAAGCATCGTCCGAATAAAGGGCACATGCATCTGTCATTGGAAGGAGGAGTGCAATGAAGCGAACGACGCGTATTTTGAAATTGAGTTTGGCATCGTTTGTATGTCTGGAAACGTTTTTGGGCTTGGCTCCAGCCGCAGTCGCCGGCAACCGGTGTAAGGACCGATGCAATGAGGTGTACCGCCTGCGAAAAGAGGTATGTCGAACTATACCGCTAAAGCACGAACGACACAGGTGTGAAAAGGCAGCAAAACGTGGCAAGGACGACTGCAAACATCGCTGCCGCTGAAGTATTTGGCAGTAAGGAGTGATGGGCTGCGGGCAATTCACCAATGCCCGGTAGTCCGACGATGAGCTTTTGCGAATAACGAGGTCCAGAGGCGGTGAACTCAAGCGACTGTCTTAATTAACTGAGTGAAATCCCGTTTTTAATGACGGCGCCGATGCTCACGTTGATTACTTGCAAGCGAGCATCGGCGGTGGGGTGAGTATTCTTCTGGTCTTAAAATCTCTGAGTTTGGATATTTGGGTCTCGAGACATAGAACCCCATCAAAAGATTTCCTTGTTCACAAGTAATGACTTACATGAGAAAAACGTTTCAGCCCTGAATTCGAAATTCGCCTGCCATCGTGGTCGCGTGCTTCCGATTCCTCAGCGATGATCTCGCGAAGACCCGCCTTAGTGTTTTGGGAAACATCTGGAGTGACATTTAGGGAGCAGCAGAGGCGGCCTGGCGAATCATCGCGGCCGCCTGGCGGATCAATTAGTGAGGTTCTGAGCCGGGTCTGCTTGGCGTGGGGTTGGAGGGAATGCCGCACGATGGCTACTTAAGCGAAACAACCTGTCTCGAGCGCTAGTGTCTTCAGCAGGTTGAAACCCTGAACTTGGCTTCGATTAAACCCACAGATACAATGCTGTCGCCACTATCAAGCAGCGCGGCAGGCGACGTGTGATCCCTCCCGAGTTCACTGCTCACAATAATGGTCCGCCGGCTTCAAGTCCTTAAGAAAATATTAATAAATGAAGGGCGACAATGACTAGAGCGGCCGCTGAAGCTTTCGGAGCCAAAATACCGATTTGGCGAATTTCAACTCGACACCACCGAGTTGGTATTGCGCCAGTCCGGTAAGATCCTGCCGCTTGCGCCTAAGGCAGTCCAGGCTTTGGAACTGCTAATCCGGAACGCTGGACGCGTGGTTTCACGGACTGAAATGGTGGAAACACTCTGGCCTGACTGTTTCGTTGAAGAGTCAAACCTCACCGTCACGATCTCGATGTTGCGACGCGCACTGGGAGAGAACGAGAACGAGACAATTTTTATTGAGACTGTTCCGAAGCGAGGGTACCGCTTTGTGCCTGCCGTCAGTATCAGCAGCAAGGGGCGGCCAGGCAGAGTAAATTTTAGTTCCATGCAAATCATCCGCCTGACCCACGACGGGCATGTGCTGGATGTGGGAATTTCGCCGGACGCGCATTTGCTGGCGTATGTGCCAATCGAGGCGGGCAAATACAGCCTGTGGATCTGGAATCTCGAGTCTGGCGAAAAGCGGCAATTGCTTCCGCCTTCACAGCCTTGTGCTGGAGCGTACGATTCACTCACGATCAGGAAGATCTCTTTTACATCAGCACTCAGCCCAACAGTACGATCAGCGTCCTGCATCGATTGCCTGTGAACGGCGGTCAGTCACAGCAGCTGGTTGTGAATATTGACGCGCCGATCGCCCTTTCTCGTGACGGTCTGAAAATCGCATTTGTCCGCTGCTTCCCTGGTCAACACAAAGACGTCCTAATCGTTGCCAATGCCGATGGCTCGGGCGAGCAGGAAATCGCCCAGCGGCAGCACCCCGATAAGTTTTGTTTTTCTGCGGCTTCATGGTCGCCAGACGGCAAACTGATTGCGCTGGGTGCTAGTCGCAACAATGAGCTTGAGTTTGCCGTGCTCGGTGTGCCGCTGGATGGAGGTGTGCCCATCGAACTGTCGGAGTGGGATTGGAAGGACATGCGGGCGGTAGAGTGGAGTGAAGACGGCAGCGGTCTTTATTTTTCCGCGATGGCTTTATACTCGAACTCCCTTCAGATTTGGCGTCTATTATGCGACGACGGTGAGACGCAACGCATTACCAATGACCCTAATAACTACGAACAAGTTAGCGTCGCGGAAAGGGCAGAAGCGCTTGTCACTATGCAGGTGGAACCGCAGGCTAACATTTGGATTGTGCCTGCGAGCGGTGCGCCGCGGCGCATTACTTCGGGTCGCACTGAAGGTTTCGACGGGTTGGCGGTCGTTGAGGGCGGACGTCTCATTTACGCGTCGACCAAGAATCAACAGTCGGACCTGTGGAGCATTAGGGCGAATGGATCTGACGCTCTGCGCTTGACCTACGACAGCGGATTCTTTCCGTCAGCGTCACGCAACGGTCGCTTAGTGGCCTACGTTTCGGCGGAGGGCAGCACGCTTCACATCTGGTGCATGAACGCCAATGGCAGTAATAAAAAACAATTGACGAGAGGCGACGGCGAAAGCCATCCGAGCATCTCTCCCGACGGTCTATGAACCTTGTATACGCCACTCGGCGAGGGGCGCAACACGCTCTGGAAAGTTTCAACAGATGGACGTTCGACGCTGCAGTTGACGGACGACAGTCTGGCGATCAAGCCGGTCGTCTCGCCGGATGGAACCAGGATCGCATGCGTGCATCGCCAGGATGAGTCGGATAGATGGAGGATCGCTATCTTGTCTCCGGATGGTGGAACGCCACTCATGTCTTTCTCTTTGCCATACTCATACAATCAGGTTATTCGCTGGACGTTGGATAGCAAAGCGCTCGTCTATGTGGATCGGCGGGACGGCGTTCATAACCTTTGGCGACAACCCCTCGCCGGAACGGCACCGACGCAGATAACCAACTTCACTGAAGATGCGATCTTCTACTACGACTGGCTGGACGATGAAGGACAACTGGTTGTCTCACGCGGCGCGAGAACAAGCGACATCGTGCTAATCAGAAACTTCGAGTGAGGCGAAACGGCAACTTCGAATCAGGCGATGTCGAGATAGATATGAATCTAGTGTTGCCGTGTGGGAAATCACA
>DASWDX010000423.1:0-5637 GCA_036395055.1 Pyrinomonadaceae bacterium
GAGGAATACCTACAGGCTCGATACTACATGTTTCGCCAGGTCTATTTTCACCGCACACTGCGTTCGGCAGAAGCGGTGTTACGAGCAATCCTGCGGCGAGCCTTAAGACTATTGGAAACCGGGGAACCGGTTTGGTGCGCGACAGACACAGCCTTCGAGAAAGTGCTGCGGCAAAAGTCTCTAACAATCACCGAGTATCTCGAAGTGGACGACTCCGACGTTTTGTTTCACGTTAAGCAATGGCAGCGTTCCGCGGACACAATTCTCGTTGATCTCAGCAGACGCTTTACGGGCCGCCGGCTTTTCAAGGCCATTGATCTGGACATGCCAGTTGCGGAGCGACCTGAATTCCTGGCAGCGGCGCGAGAGTGCGTGATTAACGCAGGATACGATCCGGATTATTACTTCATTGAAGATCGCGCCAGCGATGTACCTTATTACAATTACTATACTGCGGAAGGAGCCGAGCCGAAGAGTCGAATATATGTTGAGGACGGCTACGCGCGTCCTTGCATCCGCGAGATCACCGAAGTTAGCGACGTCGTCCGTGGGTTGCAGCGCGGCTATGAATTGCACCGGGTTTGTTTCCCTGCGGAGGTGAAGACGGAAGTCTATAAGCTCTATCACAGCCTGACGCCCAGAGATCGCTCCGCTGTGGGAGGTCAGTAGTTCTAGAGTTGCTGAGTGTCAAGGAGAGTAACGTGCGATGGCGAGAATAGCGGACGTCAATCTCAAGGAAGTGGATAAGTATATTGCCGGCGTCCTAGAGGCGCAGAAAAAAAGCTGGGGCGCACCTCTTCTTAATCATCTTCTCTATGCTCGCCGACCATCGATCTTTCGGGGCGCCCGAGCAATGTGGGGTGGCATCGAGGCGTCGGGATTGATTGAGGCGAGTTTGCGAGCGCTCATCAACCGCCGCGTCGCTGCCCTGAATGGTTGTGAGTTTTGACAAGACATAAATGCTGCCGTGGGTAGCCAACTCGGAGTTTCGGAAGAGAAAATTGATGACCTGCCAAACTATGTAACCAGCGACTTGTACAGTCAGGCTGAACGCGTAGCATTCGAGTTTGCGGACGCCATGACAATAACAGGCCGAGATGTAAGTGATGAACTTTTTGCGCGGCTGCGCGAGTTCTACAATGACGACTCACTCACCGAATTAACGGCAACTATCGCCTGGGAAAACGCTTCCAGTAAATTCAATCGTGCACTGCGGGTGCCGTCGCAGCAGCTGTGGAGACGGCGTTAAAGCTCAGCCCTGACTAAAGATTTGAAATCTGAGATCCGAATCTGAAATCTGAAATCTGAAATTGATAAGGCCCTCCCCCTGTTCTCATTAACGAATGCCATCGTTTCAACCCCATTTATGTTTGCGAATGTCGGTCCTCATTTCGGCAGGTTGCGCCTTGCTGTCTTTGGTGTCAGTTTGTCTATCTCCTGGTTTCAGCATCAGCAACCAAACAACGGAGCCTCGCTTAACTCTGGCAGTGATGGATTTTGGCGACTCTAACACAGGAAGACTGGCTGCCGAGATACTAGCCTCAAACCTCAAAAACGAGACCAGCATAAGTCTCCTCGATCGCGATCAGGTTCGGGCTGCAGCTCGCGGCGCTGGATACGCAGGCTCGATCAATCTTTCGCTGAACGAAGCCCGCAATCTTGGCGCTGCGCTCGGTTGTGACTTTTTCATTTTAGGAGACGCTCAAACGCTTCGTCGATCGCCCTCCACCGGGCCCGCATATTTCGAATCATACGCCTCGATCTTTGTGGTTAGTGCACGAACAGGCAGGCTCATCTACTGGGAACGTCCAAACCTTCAGGGAGCAACTCCGGCAACCGCCGAGCAAGCGCTGCTATCTGAATTATCGGGTTTCGAAGCTAGACACCGGTCAACCTTATCAATTCGACGGGCGCGTGAAGATGAACGCGGCGAGCGCGAGCTAACAACTGATCAGAAGATTCCAATCATCGAAGAAGCACCCGACGACGATAAAAGCGCGGCGGCGCAAGGGCTTCGTTTGCCACGGCCTTACCGACGCCTAATTCCCGCATATCCTGAAAGCGCTGCGCGCGCCGAAGCGGAGGCAACGGTCGATGTGCTGGTGGATCTTGACGCGAGTGGCGAGGTAACGCGAGTTGAGGTTGCCCGTTGGGCAGGATTTGGTTTGGACGAGACAACGGTCCACACCGTTCATCGGTTACATTTCTTTCCGGCAATGCGCAATGGGGCGGCTATTCCGATTCGCGTTTTGCTTCGGTATAACTTCCGCAAACCAGCCAAATGAAAGGGGAATGGGTAAAGGGTAATGGGTAATAGGGTAAAAGGGAAATCTCGCCGAGCGAGGGCAATCGTGCTCGGCGTTGGGCTCTTGTTAACAGTCATTTTCCCTCTTTCCCTCTTCACCTTTTCCCCCGTTACCCTTGCTATCCTTCACGATTCGGCCGCCGTTTCCACAGCCACGCGCGAAGGGCGCCTGGCAGTCTTCGATGACGTCTGGTCCAGGATAAACGAACGTTACTACGATCGCGAATTTCACGGACTGGATTGGGACGCCCAAAGAACAAACTTTCGCTTGCTCGCGGCCGAGGCGGGCTCGGGCGAGGAGCTGTATGCAGTGCTGCGCCGCATGATCGCGTCCCTAAACGATCCGCATACGCGCATCTTTTCGCCCGAAGAAAAATTTGATTGGTGGCGTCCGCGTTTCGTGAGTACCGGTCTCGGGATCGCAGAGGTTGATGGGCGGCCAACTGTTGTGAAGGTAGAACGCGGTTCGGCGCCTCAACGAGCAGGCATTCGCGTTGGCGACGTAATCGAAACAGTGAATGGCAAAACGGCAGCGACTCTGATTGAGAATCGGCTGAAGGAGTTAACAGCGCCCCCAAATGCCTCCTCACGTTTTCGCGCTTACGCGAAATTGTTGGACGGACCAACCGAAACCTCGATCGACGTTAGTTGGAAGGCGAAGGATGGTAAACAGAAGTCAGCGCGCTTTGAGCGCCACTGGGAACAGCGTGAGCTTGGTGTTCGTACGCGTCGCGAAAGCGATGCATACGTGGTGATTGAAATCGACGCGTTTACAAAACCCATTGCTGCTGGTTTTGCACGACGCCTGAAGGAGAAACTCAGTGGTGCACGCGGTGTGATTCTTGACTTGCGCGGCAATGGCGGCGGCGACGCGGAAGCTATGACTGACGTTGCGTCTACTTTTCTTGGGTCCGGCTTCAACCTGGGCCAGTTTACCGATCGCTTTGGAGTGAGCTTCACAATCGCCACCCATGCCCACTCTTTGTTTTCTCCCGAACTGATCGCCCAAACCAACCTTCCTTTGATCGTACTGGCAAGCGAACGTACTTCAAGCGCGGCCGAAATTTTTGTCGAGGCTCTCAAGGTGTCCAGGCGCGCAACAATTGTTGGCACGGAAACCTGCGGCTGCGTTCTCGCGGTACGTACGCGCCACGACTTACCTGACGGTGGGTTACTCGATATCAGCGAACTCGATTATGAAACGGCGGCTGGCCAACGTCTCGAGGGTCACGGGATAAAGCCGGATGAGACCGTCGTCATATCGCGTAATGATCTCTATTCCGCTCGCGATCGCGCCATGGAGCTGGCCATCAGTCGATTGACTAATCTGCTCGCTCATAGCAAGTAAAACTCACTCCGTCAGTTGGATTCACTTGCCATTCTCCGCGATAGCTCATGGTATGATTCGCGGCGAAGAACCCCCAGGGTGAATCAATAATGCTTTATTTGTCGCAAGTGTTGGGTCGCCCCATCCGCGATCTTGAGGGCGAGCGTGTAGCGACCGTCAAGGACGTTATCGTGCGGCTTGGCGACGACGATCATCCGCCGGTCACTGGTCTCGTCGCTCGGTTTGGCCGCCGCGATTTTTTTCTTTCGCGCTGGCGCATCACCGAACTTAATGAGCAGGGCGTCAGACTAAATTCGGACAAACTAAATCTGCGCCCTTTCGTGCGCCGCGACGGAGAAGTATTACTGGCCCGCGACGTCCTCGATAAACAGTTGATCGATGTTGATGGTAAACGCGTAGTCCGCGTTAACGACGTGCAGTTGATCGAAGCTGCGGGCGATTGGCGGGTGACTGGGGCAGACGTTAGTTTGCAGGGTCTTTGGAGAAGACTTGCACCCGCAGGCTTCATGGGCACGCGCAACCCTGTTGAGGTACTCGACTGGGCCGACGTGGGTTATCTCGCGACAGACGCTGCTACGGTGCAGCTCAAGTCTTCGAGCGGCAAGCTGGCGCGGCTTCACCCGGTCGAAATCGCGCGGCTCGCTGAAGCGCTTTCCTACCATCACGGCTCCGAAGTGGTCGAATCGCTGGACGACGAAACAGCGGCTGAGACGCTCGAGGAAATGCCCTCGGAACGACAGGTGCAAATTCTCGGCGACATGGACGAGGAGCGAGCAGCCGATATTCTCGAATGGATGTCGCCTGACGAAGCGGCCGATGTGTTGGGCGATTTGCCCGAGGAAAAAGCTGAAGAACTACTCGGGCTGATGGAGGATGAAGAACAGGCTGACGTCGCGGAGCTCTTACCTTATGAAGACGACACAGCGGGCGGTTTGATGACAACAGAATTTGTCACGCTCCCACACGAGCTGACAGTTGGTGAAGCGCTGGCGCGTCTGCGTGAGATGGCGGAAACGCCAAACATGATCTACTACCTCTATGTCGTGGAAGGTGAAGGCTCATGGAAACTCGTCGGCGTGATCGCTTTACGCAGTTTGATTCTGGCCGACCCTTCAATGCCTTTGGCTGAAGTTATGCGCACCGAGTTTCAGACGGCGCATCCGGATGAACCGGCAAACGAAGTGGCGCAAAGAATCGCTGAGTATAACCTGCTGGCCTTGCCGGTAATGGATGAAACCGGAGACATTCTGGGAATCATAACCGTAGACGACGCAATGGAGATCCTGTTGCCGAAAGATTGGCGGCAACGCTTGCCAAGACTTTTTTAATAGACATCGGTATTGGCCGCCGACTAACGCGATCACACGAGGTCAGTACCACCTGCGATAGCGGGTGGGTCCACCGAACCTTTACTCGCCCGCTAGCGCAGGCGGTACTGACAGATCTGATCCGCGTTTTTTCCGCATCGATCTGCGGCTGAGAACTTATGACTGACGGAGAACCTCCAGGTGGCGGAATCAAGAGCAGCGGTAAAAGCCACTGGACGACGCTTGCTGCGCCGTAGGGGTCGAGGTGTCAAACCCACTTCCGGTTGGCGACGCAAATATCTTGGGTACCTCGCCATTCTCGGCCCGGGAATGATCGCTGCGAGCGCTGGCAATGACGCCGGCGGGATAGCTACCTTCGCCGCTGTCGGCGCCGAACACGGCTACCGCCTACTCTGGATCCTTATTCCCATCACAATCAGCCTCGGACTGGTCCAGGAAATGTGCGCTCGGATGGGCGCAGTCACTGGCAAGGGTCTCGCTGATCTGATTCGCGAGCGTTTCGGTGTCCGTTGGACCGCAGTCGTAATGCTGGCACTGCTCGTCGCCAACGCCGGCGTTACAGTTTCTGAATTCGTCGGCATAGCTGCCGCTACCGAACTCTTCGGCGTGCCACGATTCATTTCAGTTCCCTTGTCGGCGATTTGCATCTGGTGGCT
>DASWDX010000424.1:0-4855 GCA_036395055.1 Pyrinomonadaceae bacterium
AGCTGTCGTGGTGGGCGTCAATCGCTTTCAAAGTAGAGAGGAAACCACCGTCCCGACATTGCGCGTCGAGCCGGCTATCGAGCAGCAACAGATGGAGCGAGTGCGCGCAGTTCGTTTCCGCAGGGACGCAGCGGCCACGGAGACCGCGTTGGCTAAACTGGAAGAAGCCGCGCGGGGCACGGAAAGTCTTTTGCCACGCATCCTCGAATGCGTTGAAGCTCACGCGACCGTCGGCGAGATCAGCAAACGTTTTCGCAATGTGTGGGGTGAGTACAAGGAAACATCTACGGTGTAAAAAGCGAGGGCAGGATCGTCGAGTGAGCCACGGCTTCGCCGTCCGATGTACGGAAAGCCTTCGCCTTTCCGTACATGAGGTAATCAGGCGGCCAAGCCGCGAGGATATTTCAGATCCAAACATTTCCAAACTAGTATCTGCCGTTTACTCATGTCGCATTTACTCGAAATCACAAATCTCCAAACACACTTTCCGACCCGCGCGGGTTTAGTGCGTGCGGTTGATGGCGTGAGTTTCTATTTAGACTCGGGCGAATTGTTGGGATTGGTGGGCGAGTCGGGTTGTGGCAAGTCGGTAACGGCGCTTTCAATCATGCGCCTGATTGCGCCACCAGGAAAGATTGTCGGCGGCGAGATAACATTCGACGGCAGGAATCTGCTGAAATTGTCCGATGCAGAGATGCGCCAGATTCGCGGCGACGATATTGCGATGATCTTCCAGGATCCAATGACGTCGCTCAACCCGGTCTTCACTGTGGGCGAACAGATTGCCGAAGCGCTGCGACTACATCGAAAGCTGTCGCGCAAAGCAGCTCGGGTCGCCGCAATTGACGCTATGCGGGAGGTTTCGATTCCCGATCCCGCGCGTCGCATTGATGACTATCCCCACCAGCTCTCAGGCGGAATGCGCCAACGCGTCATGATTGCGATGGCGCTCGCGTGCGATCCCAAGCTGCTGATCGCCGATGAACCAACGACCGCGCTCGACGTCACGATTCAGGCTCAAATTCTTGAGTTGTTGGACGAGCTAAGAAAAAATCGCGACTTGGCAGTGCTACTCATTACACACGATCTTGGCGTCGTGGCCGAAGTCGCCGATCGCGTTGCGGTGATGTACACCGGTCGCATCGTCGAAGAATCACCGGTCGAAGAATTATTCGCGCGGCCTAAACATCCCTACACTGAAGGTCTGTTGCGTTCCGTGCCGAAACTGACAACGGAACATGTGGCGAAAAAAGAAAGGCTCGAGACGATTGAAGGCACCGTGCCGAGCCCGACCGATCTTCCACCTGGCTGTCACTTTGCGCCGCGTTGTACCCACCGCATGCCGCGTTGCACCGTGGAGGAGATTCCGCTTTACGATCTTGAAGGTAACGTCAAAGTGCGCTGCGTGCTTTTTGATCTGGCGGCTGCGGTCACGGCTGACAAACGGGAAGTATCCACAGATTACGCACCAGATTACGCTGACTAGGACAAAACGCATCAGGTGGTTTAGAGATACATTTTTGAAGCGAGAAGTACCTCGTCGTAGCCTTCGACGAAAAATCTGTGGAATCTGCGTAATCTGTGGATGTCTCTGATTTGGATGAACACGAATCACGAACAACTCGTCAGTGTCCGCGGGCTCGTCAAACACTTCGCTGTTGAAGGCAGTGATGATGTGGTGCGGGCGGTCGATGGCGTCTCGTTTGAAATCTTTCGCGGCGAAACCCTGGGACTGGTAGGGGAATCAGGGTGTGGCAAGTCGACCGTCGGCCGTTGCTTATTGCGTCTGATTGAACCCACCGCAGGCAAAATTGAGTTTGAAGGCCGTGATGTGCTTTCGCTCGGAAAGACCGAAATGCGCGAGATTCGTCGTGAGATGCAGATTGTATTTCAGGATCCGTATGCCTCGCTCAATCCCCGCATGAAGGTTGGCGACATTGTTGGCGAGCCCCTGGTGATTCATAAAGTGGGGACGAAAAAAGAAAGGCGCGATCGGGTCGCGGAGTTGCTGAAGAAAGTTGGGCTCGATCCCGATTATCGAAATCGTTACAGCCACGAATTCTCAGGTGGCCAGCGGCAACGCATCGGCGTCGCCCGCACGCTTGCGCTCAATCCCAGACTCATCGTCGCTGACGAACCTGTTTCGGCGTTGGACGTTTCGGTGCAGGCGCAGGTAGTCAATCTGCTTCAGGATCTACAGAAAGAGTTTGGGCTTGCGTATCTTTTCATCTCCCACGGGCTGGCTGTGGTCGAGCACATCTCGACGCGGGTAGCAGTGATGTACCTTGGGCGGATTGTAGAGGTTGCCACTGCGGCGGAGCTTTACGCACTCCCGTTGCATCCATACACGAAGGCGCTGCTGTCCGCGATCCCTGTTCCAGATCCCAAACAGAAACGCGAGCGCATCGTTTTGCAAGGCGATGTGCCCACGCCCATCAATCCGCCATCGGGCTGCCGCTTCCGCACTCGGTGCCCGATAGCTATTGACGAGTGCGCGCGGATTGATCCAGAGTTGCGCGAAGTTTTCCCGGGTCATACCGTCGCCTGCATTCGCGTTCCCGGTTGGACCAAAGCGCCGCTAGCAGAAAAAGTTTAAAGTCCAACCTTCAGGTTGCGGTCGTGCGGAAGCAGACGAGCCGAAGTGAGGACTCTAAACGTTTGGCGATCGTGAAACATCAAAAGCGACAGCCGCGTATCAAACCCTATCAACGAAAGGCCTGCATCACGGCCCTTGAGTTTTGCACTGGACGGATTGTTTTCTCCCCGTCCTCTAATAACAACCGAGGATAAAAGCATGAGCAATCCCAACAGTGAGTTTCAAGCGCCACCGCCACCGCCTATCCAAGCTGAGCCGAAAGCGCCTCGACCTACCAAATTGCGCCCTGTCGCCATTGGTTTATTTGTCGTCGGCTTGATTGTGTTTATCACCGGCATTGCCAAGATTCTACCCGGCGGACTTGTTACCGGGCTCATCTTCGCATTTTGGGGAATACTGTTGTTTGCCTTTAGTTTCATTCCGCTGCCGCAAATAACTGGTGCAGAAGAGGCACCCCTGTCCGCGCTGCAAAGACTTACAGGCATTTTTTATGAGCCAACTCGTGTATTCAAAAACCTGCGGGTGCATCCGCGTTGGCTCGCTGCTTTACTGGTCCTCGGTTCGGTCAATGCTGTTTACACGGCAGCGTTCGTACAGCGACTCACTCCGGAATACATAGTTGACTTCCAGATGGAGAAGCTGGCCGATAGCCCGATAAAGCCTGCGCCTGACAAAATGGAGGCTGCAAAAGAGAACGCTTTGCAGCAAGCGAAACAGCCAATCCAGCGGATCCAAACGGCAGCCAAGAGTTTTGTAGGGGTTTTCGTTTTTGCTTCGATCGTGGCCGCACTTTGTCTGCTCGGAGTGCTGGCGTTTGGCGGGCGCATCAATTTTTGGCAAGCATTCGTGGCCGTACTGTATGCCTACGTGCCGATCGCGGTAATTTCCAAGCTCCTGAGTTTAGTTATCCTTTACCTCAAATCTCCCGACGATATTCATCCCGTCCTTGGGGCGGAAACGCTCGTGCAGGACAACCTGGGAGTACTGTTCGCGCCGGCTCAACATCCAGCCCTCTATGTATTGGGCACTAGTATCGGCGTGCTCTCTTTTTATGGCTTGTGGTTAAGATCCAGAGGGTTGGCCAACGCCAGTCAAAAGGTAAGTTCGAGCGCAGCGTGGGGAGTGACTATAACCCTGTGGGTTTTGGGTCTGATTCTTGGGATGATACTGGCTACGCTGTTCTCCAGCTTTTTCTCCTAACCTGTAACGCAAACTGTTAGTTTGCCAGGGGCTCAGGTTTTCGACGATCAGGATCGGAACAAACAACAAGGGCCGCAGCGAGTGTCTCCGGCTCCTTTTATTTTCGCGGGCGAAAGTAATCAAGCACGCGCAAACCAGCAGTTTTCATTACCCGCACCGCCTACCCTATTCATACCGAAGCGATTCAATGGGATCGAGTCGGGCGGCCTTCCAGGCGGGCCATAGACCAAAGACCAGGCCGATGCCTACGCTGGCGACAAGGCCGCCAATGGGCGCCCAGAGCGGCACGTAAGAGGGAAGTAGCAGCCGGAGCAAGAGGGTTAAGAGCCAGCCGAACGAAAGCCCCACTATGCCTCCCAGACCGGTAAGCGTCGCAGCCTCGATCAAAAACTGCCACATGATGTCGCGGCGACGGGCTCCAATTGCTTTACGCACGCCAATCTCGCGAGTACGTTCAGTAACAGAAACGAGCATGATGTTCATCACGCCAATGCCGCCCACCATAAGTCCCACAGAAGATATGACAACCATCGCGATCGCTAAACCGGCAGTGATCGAGCGAAAGTTGTCAAGCACACTTTCGGCGGTCTGCAGACCAAAATTATCGGGTGCGGCAAATGGCACCTGACGCCGAACGCGCAATAGATCCCTTACCTGGTCCTTTGCTTCATCCATCAAACCAGGTTTAGCCACCGCCATAATGAAGACATCCTCGGCGTTGGGCTTTAGCTTACGGGCGACATTGTAGGGAAGATAGATAGCGTTGTTTTGATCGTCGCTGCCGCCGCTGAAAAGAAACTGCTCGCGCTTTTGCAGCACGCCGACTACCCGAAATTCCTGTTCGCCAATCTTTAGTGTTTGCTCCACCGGTGAGCCGAAGCGAAAAAAGTCGTCCGCGACTTTCGAGCCGATAACACAAACGTTCTGATTAGTGTCGTTTTCAAATGAAGAGAAGAAGCGACCTTCGGAGATCACCTGAGTTCCGGCCTTCTCAAACTCGGGCAGCGTGCCCTGCAGGTTGACCCCCGCCGAGGTCTTGCCGTTTCCCGAGACATTAAT
>DASWDX010000425.1:0-5535 GCA_036395055.1 Pyrinomonadaceae bacterium
CAGATCACGCCGCGATGCTTCATGCGTTTGTATTTTCCGCAGAGGCATTCCCAATCAGCCACGGGACCAAAGATGCGCGCGCAGAAGAGCCCGTCACGCTCCGGCTTAAACGTCCGGTAGTTGATCGTCTCCGGCTTTGTCACCTCGCCATGCGACCATTGCCGGATTTTGTCCGGCGAAGCCAGCGAGATTCGAATTGCCTCAAAGTCAGGAGCTAATTGCGTCTTCTCTTGTTGAAATCGAAACACTTGATTTTCTCCGAAAGAGTCCAAGGTCCAAGGTCCAAGGTCCAAGGTCCGTTAAGCCATCTTGACTTTGGACTTTGGACATTGGACTTTGGACAGTAGTTATCCCTCTACCGCGCTGGTGATCAGCGCTTCAACGCCTTCTCCGCTTTCATCTCCATTACCCGCTGCCTTCTTGTTGATTAGTTCGACGTCCAGGCACAGAGACTGAAGCTCACGTACGAGCACGTTGAACGATTCAGGCAGACCCGGATCAAAATCAGCCTCACCCTTGACGATAGCCTCGTAAATCTTGGAACGTCCGGCTACGTCGTCAGACTTCGCCGTTAACAGCTCCTGAAGAATGTGGGCCGCACCATAGGCTTCCAGCGCCCAAACTTCCATCTCTCCAAATCGCTGTCCACCGAACTGCGCCTTGCCGCCAAGTGGCTGCTGCGTAATCAAGCTGTACGGCCCAATTGAGCGTGCATGAATCTTGTCGTCTACAAGGTGCGAAAGTTTGAGCATGTAGATGTAACCGACAGTTACCTTCTGCTCGAACGGATCGCCGGAGAGGCCGTCGTAGAGTATTGCCTTGCCTGACTCATTGATGATTTCCGGCAGTCCCAGTTCAGTAGCGCGTTTGCCGGCTAGTTGGAGCTTCAGCTTGATCTCCGCTTCGGTTGCTCCATCGAAAACCGGCGTGGCAAAGTGAACACCCAAAACGCGGGCGGCCCAGCCCAGGTGCGTTTCCAGGATTTGACCGACGTTCATACGTGAAGGCACGCCGAGCGGATTAAGCACGATCTCAACCGGAGTGCCATCCGGCAGATAAGGCATATCCTCTTCCGGCAAAATGCGCGCGATGACACCCTTGTTTCCGTGCCGGCCGGCCATCTTGTCGCCTACGGAAAGCTTGCGCTTCATAGCGATAAAGACCTTCACCATCTTGATCACGCCCGGAGCGAGCTCGTCGCCCTGACGCAGCTTGGCAATCTTCTCTTCGTAGATGTCCGAGAGAATTTTGATTTGGCGCTCCGTGCGATCTTCGTATTCCTTGATTTCCGCGCCGACGTCCACACGTGACGACGCCATTTGCACTTTTCTCAAGACTTTCGCTTCAATGCCTTCGAGCATCTCGCGAGTAATGGGCACGCCTTTGGGAATTACGACTTCCCGGTTTACGGTCAGGTCGGCTGAAAGCTTGCGCCCTTCAAGAAGTTCGTGAATGCGCTGGTCGCGCTGCTCGCGAAGAATGCGAGTTTCATCCTCCAGGTCGCGTCGCAACCGATCTTCTTCGTCTTGTTCAATTGCGAGTGAACGTTGATCCTTTTCCTGGCCTTTACGCGTGAACACCTGGACATCAACGACTGTGCCGTCGATTCCCGGGGGCGAGACCAACGAAGCGTCTTTCACATCGCCGGCCTTTTCACCAAATATCGCGCGCAACAGTTTCTCTTCAGCGGTGAGTTGGGTTTCGCCCTTCGGCGTGACCTTACCCACCAGGATCGAACCAGGCTTCACCTGGGCGCCGATGCGGATGATGCCGCTCTCGTCCAGATCGCGAAGCATGTTTTCGCCGACATTGGGAATGTCACGCGTGATCTCTTCCGGTCCCAGCTTCGTGTCGCGCGCTTCGATTTCCAGCTCTTCGATGTGAATCGAAGTGTAGTAGTCTTCTTTTACGAGTCGTTCGGAAACGAGAATGGCGTCCTCAAAGTTGTAACCGCGCCAGGGCATAAAGGCCACCAGTACATTCCGACCAAGCGCCAGTTCGCCGCGATCCGTGCAGGGACCATCGGCGACTACCTGTCCCTTGGCCACCCGCTCGCCAACATGCACGATCGGGCGCTGGTTGATGCAGGTGTTTTGATTCGAGCGCTTGAATTTGATCAGCGTATAGATGTCCGCCGTAACTTCGCGCGAAATCGTTCCGTCAACATTATGATCGGCTTTGATGATTAAGCGTTCAGAGTCGACGTAGTCCACCACACCGTCGCGCTTTGCAACCACGACCGCGCCGGAATCGCGCGCAGTAGTTTGTTCCATACCGGTGCCGATGTATGGCGCTTCGGCGCGGAGCAGCGGCACGGATTGACGCTGCATGTTTGAACCCATCAGCGCGCGGTTAGCGTCGTCGTTTTCGAGAAACGGAATAAGCGAGGCAGCTACCGAAACGAGCTGCTTCGGCGACACGTCGACGTATTCAATGTCTTTGCGCAACGCCAGGATAAACTCACCGGCTTTGCGCGCCGCATTGCGCTCATTGACGATGTAACCCGACTCGTCCAACTCGATGTTGGCCTGGCCAACGACGTGTTTATCTTCCTCCCAGGCCGTCAGGTAAAACGGCCATGGCTCATACTCAGCCTTGCGGGCATCAGCGCCGGCTTTCTTGTTTACCTTCTCAACATCTTCCAGCGGCAGATGCTCGCCGTGCTTGAGCTTCGTATCGCCGCCGTTGAGAATACGAACATACTCGACAACCTTGCCGTCGGTAACCTTCCGGTAGGGTGCTTCGATGAAACCAAACTCGTTGATGCGGGCAAAACACGACAGGCTCGAAATCAATCCGATGTTTGGACCTTCAGGCGTCTCAATAGGACAGATGCGGCCATAGTGAGTCGGGTGAACGTCACGAACTTCAAATCCCGCGCGCTCACGTGAAAGTCCACCCGGTCCTAATGCCGACAAACGGCGCTTGTGCGTGATTTCAGACAGCGGGTTGGTCTGATCCATGAACTGCGAGAGTTGGCTGGAACCAAAAAACTCGCGCACCGCCGCCGTTACGGGCTTGGCGTTAATCAGGTCACGCGGCATGGTGGTCTGCATTTCCTGATGAATGGACATCTTCTCCTTGATCGCACGTTCCATGCGCTCGAGGCCGATGCGGAACTGATTTTCCAGCAGTTCGCCAACCGCGCGCACGCGCCGGTTGCCGAGGTGGTCGATATCATCCGCCTGAAACTCGGAGGGGTTCTTGCGCATCTTCAGGACGTAAGAAACCACTTCATAAAAGTCCTTAGCCGAGAGCAGTGGATCGTTTATGCGATCGCGCTCGGACTTACCCATTTTGATGTTGAACTTCAGACGGCCCACGCGCGAGAAGTCAAACTTGCGCGGATCGAAGAACATTGCCTCCAGCAGTTTGTAAGCGGTTTGGACAGTCGGCGGATCGCCCGGGCGCATCTTGCGGTAAATTTCCAGAAGGGCATCCACGGGCTTGGTGATTACGTCCTTCTTCAGAGTCTGCGAGAGAATCGAACCAATATCGTCTCGCTCAGGGAAGAAGATCGAGAAACTATCGATGCCGCCTTCGACGATCTCCTGCAGCTTGGCAGGTGGGATTTCGTTGTTGGCTTCGAGGATTACTTCGCCGCTCTCTTTATTGACAACGTCGGAAAGGGCATAGGCACCCTCAAACTGCGACGTCTCCATTTCCACCTCGCCGATATTTGCCTTGCGCAATGCTTCGAGCGCCGAGGTAGTAACCTTCTTGCCGGAACGGACAATCGGGTCGGGACCTCGTCCCTTAATATCGAAGTCCACTTTCATGCCAACCAGGCTGGTTGAACCCTGATCGGGGACCTGAATCATCAGGCGCCCGTCTTCCACGCGAATTTCGTCAGTGACATAAAGAGCACGCAATATGTCCTCGTCTGCAAACGAGGCGTTTTTGACTCTATCTTCAAGCGCGGCATCACTCTTCACGAGCTTGCCGTCGATCTCTTTACCGAACCAGAGACCGAGCGCGCGCAGAAAGATCGATGCCAGAAACTTCCGCTTGCCAACCCGCACGTAAAGCAGATTCTTCTGATCGTATTCAAACTCAACCCACGAACCGCGGTAAGGAATGATCTTGGCAATATAGATTGCCCCTCGTTTGAAGAAGACGCCTGGACTGCGATGAAGCTGGGAAACGATGACACGCTCGGTACCGTTGATGATGAACGTGCCGTTGTCAGTCATCAGCGGGATTTCACCAAAGAAAACTTCCTCTTCTTTGATGTCGCGAATCGAGAGCGTCTCAGTTTCCGGATCTTTATCGTAAACAGTGAGGCGAATCTTCACTTTCAGCGGCACGCTATAGCTCATGCCGCGTTCCTGACACTCCTGTTGATCGTGCTTGTGCTTCAGCCCCACTGGTTCGCCGCAGTTTTCGCAAAGTTGCGGGCGTACGGAGTTAAACGTCCCACACTTGTGGCAAAGCGTTTCGCCAGCTGCCAGAGGGTTAACCTTAATCGTCGAGCCGCAGTGCTTACAGTTTGCCCTCAGATAGTTGAGGCCCTCCAGGCGCCCACACTTACACTGCCAGTTACCAATCTGATATTCGACAAAGTCGAGTGTTGCCGTGCCGCGAAAATCGGAGATAGGAAAAACCGACTGAAAGACAGCCTGTAATCCGGTGTTCTCGCGTTCCTCCGGCAGGAAGTCCATCTGCAGAAAACGATTGTACGACTCGCGCTGAATCTCAATTAGATTCGGGATTCGCACCGCCGTGGATATTTTGGAAAAGTCTACGCGCTCAGGCGCCTGGCTTGTCCGTCTTCCCAATCCTGTGTTTACGGTTTGAAGCAGATTTCCTTGCATGAGAGGTTCCTTCTGATTTCTGAATGCGGCTTTCGGATTACGGATTTAAGACTGGGATGCCTTTTCAAATCCGCAGTCTGAAATCCGCATTCCGCAATATCTATAGACGCCGAGACGCGGTCAGAGCGCAGAACGCCCCGACCGCTTGATTACAAAAAAGCGGCTGCCTTCTCGGTCGAATTTTTTCGGAATAACGCCAGCGCCTCAATACTCTCTTAACTTAACGACCAAGTCTGCGAGTGTCAAGTCACCAAGAACAGTCGGGAGTCGCCAGTCAGCAGTCATGAGTCAAGGCATTATTGACTGTCGACTCCAGACTGGCGACTCGGGACCCCTATTTGACTTCGACGGTTGCACCTGCGTCAGCAAGCTTTTGACGGACTGTGTCGGCTTCTTCCTTCGAGACCCCTTCCTTCACCGGCTTCGGAGCGGCTTCGACGAGGTCCTTGGCTTCTTTCAGGCCAAGCGCCGTCACTTCGCGCACAACCTTAATGACGTTGATCTTGTTACCGCCGACGGCCTGCAAAATTACATCAAACTCGGTTTTCTCCTCGGCTGGTGCTGCGGCTTCACCACCGCCACCACCAGCAGCGGGAGCCGCCACCGCTGCCGCGGCCGCGGAAACGCCGAAAGTCTCTTCCAGTTCCTTCACAAGTTGCGAAGCTTCCAGAAGCGTCATGCTTTTCAAAAATTCAATAACATCTTCACGTGTTGCTGCCAT
>DASWDX010000426.1:0-6068 GCA_036395055.1 Pyrinomonadaceae bacterium
GTTGAAGCAATGGCCCGCAACGTGGGTCAACAAATACGGAACCGGGAGCGATAGCGACCGGCTTCAAACAGCGATACACAAAGAAGCAATGGACAATGTTTTTTGACGGCGCGTGTTTGTATTGAGCCATGCGCCCAGTCGCTATCGCTCCCGGTTCCGTATTTGTCGATTCACGGTGCCAGAGTCTTTGCTACGCATTGTGGGCCAAGGGTGACATTGTATAGTCGGCGGTAGACCTCACAGTTGCAGCCGGTCGCTACCGCTCCCGGTTCCGTATTTGTTTAGCTCTGCTCCTTGCTTTCTCTGAAAGTCGTGCACTGCACCGGGAATCAAAACACGGCCACTCAAGCTAACCGGACAAAGCAAAAGAACTGTTTCTGCATCCAGGTTTTTGCGCTCACCGGCGGCCAGGGCGCCCGCAGTCGTAGTTAAGTGGCGATTGAGGTTTGACGTGCGGGAGCGAGTTTTAGCATGTAGAATGAAGGAAATTGTGTTGGATGGGGATCTGACTTGATGAGACGTCTCGAACCGGTTAAAGGGCAGTCGCCGCTAGTCACCGCTGATGCGGTGGAAAAGATCGAGCGTCTGCAGCAGGCAATTGAAACGGTGATCAAGGGAAAAAGCGAAGCCGTCAGGCTTGGCATAGTTGCGCTCATTGCCGGTGGACACCTGCTTGTTGAAGACGTGCCCGGCGTTGGCAAAACCACTCTGGCGCACGCTCTCGCGCGGGCTCTTCATTGCAGTTTTCAGCGCATCCAGTTTACGTCTGACCTCCTGCCGTCGGATGTCATCGGGTTATCAATCTACAACCAGCATTCGGGAGTGTTTGAATGGAAACCGGGGCCAATCTTCGCAAACGTTGTGTTGGCGGATGAGATCAATCGGACAACGCCGAAGACGCAGTCAGCCTTACTTGAGGCGATGGCTGAACGTCATGTGACAGCGGAAGGTATTACCCACCCGCTGCCCGCTCCGTTTATCGTGGTGGCAACGCAAAACCCGATTGAGCACCACGGCACCTACCCGCTGCCTGAGTCGCAGCTCGATCGGTTTATGCTGCGACTGCGTATTGGTTATCCGGCGATAGACGACGAAAAGCAGATTCTGCGCGACAGAGAATACAGCGATCCGCTCAACGATGTCCGGCCCGTGATGTCAGCCGGCGAGATTGTCGAACTCCAGCAGAGCGTCGCTGATGTTTCCGTGGACGATGCGCTGGTTGAATACCTGATGCGCATCGTCGCCGCCACACGGGATTCAGAAATGTTGGATTTGGGAGTGAGCCCCCGAGGAACGCTATCGCTCTTCCGCGCTGCACAGGCACTGGCGCTGACTGAGGAACGCTCTTATTGTATTCCCGACGATATCAAACGCCTTGTGCTTCCAGTATTTGCCCATCGCATACTCGTCAGTACGCGCTTCGCTTCATCAATGCGTCGCAGCGAAGAGGCGGAAGCAGTTTTGACAGAGATAATGAAAACTGTAAGCGTGCCGCTCTAAGGAGATGGGGTGATAGGGAGACACGGAGACGCGGAGACACCAGCCAGGCACATCTCCGCATCTCCGCGTCCCCCCCTCAGCCGGTCCCTTTTCTCCAGGTGGAGCAAGCCCATCCTGGGAACGCTCCTCGTAGGCGCCGGTCTTGCCGCTGCTTTTGTCACCATCTTAGCTCGCCAGACAGACAACTATACTCTCGCAGCGGTAGCGGCAATCCTCTCGCTGGTGAGCGCAGCGCTAATGCTTATTTTTATCGTGCCGCCACTCGCACGTTCCGCGCGCCTGGAAGTGAAACGCTTCGATTTTCCGATTGAGGTAACCAGTGGGGGCGGCATATTTCTGATTATTCTCGCGGTTGTTGGCTTCGCCGCGTGGAATACCGGCAACAATCTTCTCTTCATGATTTTCTCGCTGCTCTGTTCCACTCTGTTTGTGGGCGGTGTGGCGGCCCGTGCTTCGCTGCGCGATCTGATCGTATCAGCGCGTTTTCCTGATCACATCTTTGCCGGTGAAGCAGCGCCCGTTATCGTTACCCTGCGAAACGCTAAACGCTTATTACCATCCCTCTCGATTCTTGTCGAAGCGCGTGGGCCGCGCGACTCAATCAACAAATCCAAAGGGAAACAGCGCCGCCAGTTTTTCGTCAAACGGCCGCTCGCCTACTTCACCTACGTGCCGCATCGCGCCGCGGCGGAACAGCGAGTTGAGCAATTATTTGCCAGCCGTGGACATGTGCTCATTAACGGCTTCGAATTGTCGACGCGCTTTCCATTTGGGTTTTTCCGTTTCCGCCGGCGGTTGCGGGCACGCGATGTAGACATCGTCGTCTATCCAAAGCCCGAACCTATTGGTGACGAGCTCCACCTGCTTCCCACCTACGCAGGACGCATGGCCTCGATCAGGCGCGGCGTAGGACAGGATCTTTTTTCGCTTCGCGACTATCAACCGCAGGATGACTTGCGTCACATCGATTGGAAAGCAACCGCGCGCTCCAGAAATCTGACCGTACGCGAGTTCACCGCCGAAGACGAACGCCGTATTACGATTGTGCTCGACACACGAGACCTCTCTGACGCCGGCGAAGAAAACTTTCCCGAAAGGTTTGAGGCCGGTATCGTGCAGGCTGCTTCACTTTTGAAACACTTTATCGACGAGCGCGCAGATGTGCGCTTGATGCTCGGAGAGGATCTCGGGAGATATGGCGGTGGGTTGTCACATCTGTATGCCTGCCTGCGCAGACTTGCAGTGGTAATGCCGCAGAAAGAAAACGGCGAGTCGCAACTTTCGACCTCAGTTAACAATCCCGCAAGTGTGAAAGACGATAATGCGTTTGACGAGGACTACGCGATTGTATTGACGACAGCGCCGCCGGGTTCAATTCCCGCGAGAATCTGGCGGGCTTCCCACATAATCCACGTGTGAGAAAGATCGCAGCTGAGATAAGACGCCGGAGTTTCCCTTGTACAAGAGAACGCTCCTGTCGTGATCTTTGGTACTCTTTGGGTAGTATCTTAATTTCACTCTCTGTGTAATCTCCATGCCAATCAATAGTGCTATGGTGATCATCTTCCATCCTGCCTCAGCCAATTTCCCCACCAATTTCTTTGTCGGGAGAAACACTTGATGGCTGCCACGCTCGCTCCACGCAAATCAGCTGTCACGAACAGCTATCCAACAAAAATTCTTCGCATCGTAGCCGCCTGCTTCTTTCTTTCCGGTGCCACGGGTCTCATTTATGAAGTGCTGTGGGCCCGCATGCTCGGTCTTGTATTCGGAGCGACCATGCTGGCCGTGAGCACTGTGCTGGCTGCCTTCATGGGTGGACTGGCGCTGGGCAGCGCGTTGGCCGGACGAAGCGGCGCAAGTGTCAGGCGGCCTGTACGCGCTTATGGCTTGCTCGAAATCGGCATCGCTCTTTACGCGCTCGCCGTGCCGTTCCTGTTTAGCCTCGTCGACAATCTTTACGCTCTCATCTGGCAACACTTTCATCCAGGGTTCTTTGTTTTTAGTTTGTGGCGCTTCCTGCTTTCCTGCCTGATGCTGCTCATACCCACCACCCTGATGGGCGCTACGCTGCCGCTGTTATCAGCGGCATTGATCCGTTCTGCCGGCCAAACATCAACTTCGGTAACCAGGCTTTACACGCGCAACCTTGCCGGAGCGATCTGCGGCAGTATCGTCGCCGGTTTTTTACTGTTACCAATCTTCGGCGTGCGCGCCACAATCTATATCGCGGCTTTTATAAACATCTTGATCGGCATCATTACTATTCTCGCTGACCGACAAACCGAAACTCTATCAACTGAGATGGACGCTCGCTTCGCGGCAACCATAGACGAATCGTTAACGGGCATAGGGTCGCTCCCGACTACGCACTTGAGCAATACCAGGTTTTGGTTATTTTGCGCGTTCATTTCCGGGTTCGTAACTATCAGCACGCAGGTCGCCTGGACGCGCATACTGGCAATGATTATCGGATCAAGCACTTATGCTTTTAGCATTGTCGTCGCGCTCTTCCTGCTGGGACTCTCAGGCGGCGCCTTCGTGATTGCGCGCAAGAATATTTCCGCCAGGCTGCAAGAGACCGTGCTCAAAGTTGAGCTCGCTACTGTCGTGAGTCTCTGTCTCAGTCTCTTCATGGTAAATCGGATTCCCGCATTCCTCATTACAAACGGACTTCGTTTGCACGTTAGCAGTTGGGGCGGACTACTCGCGCTACAAATAATTTCCGTTGCTCTCTTGATTCTGCTTCCGGCATTCCTGATGGGCACGGTCATGCCGCTCGTGCTCGTTTGGGCCGGCACTAACCCAAAAGGTCAGGCCGTGAGACTTGTTGGCCGCAGTTATGCGGTAAACACGATTGGGGCGATCGTCGGAGCGTTTGGTGCCGGGTTTGTTTTGATTCCGAGATTCAACACGCGATTCACAATCCTCTTTGCAGCAGCGCTTTGCGTGATCGTTGCCGGGTTTGCCTACCAACCCAAAGTCGGCGTCCGCGATCGCGATCTGCAGCGGGCTATTGCTACCGGCCTCACGGCGCTTCTGATCGTTATGCTATTTCTGGTCGCTCCACGGATGAATTTGGATGATCTCTCCGTCGGAGCCTACGACAGTCTGGTGCGCGTGCTGGCGAAGTCACGTGGAGCCGTAGACGATGAAACTATCAAACAACGCGGGCCGGAAATCCACAAACTGTTGCTGTATGAAGAAGGGCCTACTTCCACCGTTTCTGTCCGCAAGGATTGGGACATTACTTCAATGGCCATCAATGGCCGCACAAACGCATCAGACTACGAAGACATGCCGACACAGGTAATGCTCGGCCAGATGCCGATTCTTTTAGCGCCGCGCCTGAAGAACGCGCTAGTGGTGGGCTATGCAACCGGCGTTACTGCAGGCGCCATGCTTCAATCGCCAATCGAATCGCTCGAATGTGTGGAACTGGAACCGGCGACGGTCAACGCGTCGCGCTTTTTCGAACACGTCAACAACCATCCACTGAATGATCCGCGCATGCATTTGATAATTGACGATGCGCGCACGTACCTGCGTGTTATTCCCACGCGCTACGATATGATCGTGAGCGAGCCCAGTCATCCCTGGGTACCGGGCGTTGCTAATCTTTTTACGCGGGAATTTTTCAGGCTGGGTCGCGACCGGCTGAACGAGGATGGAATCTTTGTTCAGTGGTTACAAATCTACCAGCTTTCGACTGACAGTTTGCGTTCCGTCCTGGCGACTTTTCAGGAAACGTTTCCGCACGTGTTGGTTTTTCGAGTTGAGGGCGCGTGGAAGGGAAAAGACTTGCTCCTCGTTGGGAGCAAGCAGCCGATTACGATGGAGGGAATGAAGGATCGGATCAAGCAGCGAATTAGTGATCCACGAATTTCTGTCGAGCTCGCGCGCGTGAACATCAAAAGCGAAGCAGACGTGAGCGCGTGGTATGTTTGCGATGAGACTCAATTAGCGCCGGCCGTGGCCGGGGCAGTCATTAACACCGACGACAACATGCATATCGAAACGACAGTGCCGCGCGAAGCTTTTCGGCCTTTGCTGGAGACGAATGCAGCGTGGCTCGAAAGTCTCGCGGCCAGGTAGTCGGGAGTCCACAGTCGACAGTCCACAGTCTGGAGTCCACAGTCGACCGTCCAGAGTCAACAGTCGACAGTCCACAGTCGACAGTCCAGAGTCAATAGTCAACAGTCCGCTTACTTTGCAGTACAAGACAGTTTCACCCAACGAACTGCTTACCAATTCACGAGAAGGAGCGGATGATGGCAACGTTTAAGAAATTTGAGGATATCAAGGCTTGGCAAAAAGCGAGACGACTCACTAGCAAGATTTACAACGTCACAGGATCTTTGCGATTTGCCCAAGACTTTGGACTGCGAAATCAGATTCAGCGGGCAAGCGTGTCTGTCATGGCGAATATCGCCGAGGGTTATGGTCGCCATTCTGATAAGGAGTTTGCTAACTTCTTGAGCATGGCACATGCTTCGGTGTCAGAGGTGCAATCTCATCTATACGTTGCTCTTGATCTGAGTTACATCTCAACCGAAGGTTTCGAAGAG
>DASWDX010000427.1:0-18564 GCA_036395055.1 Pyrinomonadaceae bacterium
AAGATCACAAGCAGAGGGATTAATGAAAAGCTTATTGTTCTCATAGTTTCTGTTCCACGAAAGTTTGCAATATTAAGGAAGCATATAACGCTGATGCGCTTCAGCTGCGTCGCGCAATCAGCATTCAGCCCGCAAGAACAAGATTACTTGAGAAGCACGCTATCGCGCCGTCAGTTGCAAGCGCTTGTTGAACTAAATCCGCCTGCGGGCGGATAGATAAAAACTTACGGGCGATCACTCACCGTTTTGCATTCCCTTTAAGCAGTCAATAGTCGCAGTATTCCTTCCGGGGAGGACCATGGTGTTTCTTGGACCGATTCACTTTTCCCCTCCCCAGAAGGAGCTACTGCCATGACACCGTTACGTCAACGGATGCTTGAGGATATGCAATTGCGAGGACTTTCGGCAAGAACTCAGGAGGCTTACGCGCGGGCCGTGTGGCAACTGGCCCAACATTATCATCGTAGTCCGGACCAGCTCAGTGATGAAGACCTGCGCCAGTACTTTCTTTATCTGGCCAACGAGAAGAAGATAGCCCGGCCCACCGCCACCATCGCGCTCTGTGGGATCAAGTTCTTCTACGAGCAAACTCTGAAACAAGAGTGGCCCACGCTACGTTTCGTGCGGCCAGCAGCGGAGCACAAACTACCCGTGATCCTGAGCCGCGAAGAGGTAAGGCGCGTGCTGGCCGCGGTACGCATTCCGGTCTATCGCGCTTGTTTGACCACCATCTATGCCTGCGGCCTGCGCTTGCTGGAAGGCACCCGGCTGCAGGTGTCGGATGTCGACAGTGCCCGCATGATGTTGCACATTCACGGCAAGAACAAACAGGACCGCTATGTGCCGCTGCCCGCGACCACGCTGCAACTGCTGCGCGCTCACTGGCGGACGCATCGCTCACCGCTATGGTTGTTTCCCGCGCCCACGCGGCACGGGCTAGCCCATAGTCTCAAGCACGATGGTGGGCCAGTGACGCGCAGCAGTTTACAGAGTGCTTTCCGCAGAGCAGTGCAAAGTGCCGGCATTGCCAAGCGCGCGCATGTGCACACCTTGCGCCACAGCTACGCCACGCATCTGCTGGAAGCAGGCGTTAACCTGCGCCTGATTCAGGACAACCTGGGCCACCGCAGTCCCCGCACTACGGCCATCTACACCCATCTGACGCGCGAGGTGCGAGCCACTCTCACTGAGCCGCTCAACCAACTGATGGCAGACCTCTGAGCTTTCCTGGAGGTCTGACATGTTGGAGGTGGCGGAGATCTTCCGCCGCCATAGTGCGGCCTATCGGCGAGAGCAACAGCTGCTGCCCAGTCAACTGCGGGCAATGCAGGATATCGAGGCCTGTCGCACGGCCTACTTTGGCGGCCATCTGAAACAGTGTGACCACTGCGGCAGGCAGGTCTATGCTTATCACTCCTGCCGCAATCGCCACTGTCCCAAGTGTCATGGGGACCAGACTGAGCGCTGGCTGGCCCAGCAGCAGACGCAGCTCTTGCCCTGTCCCTACTTTCTCCTCACCTTTACCCTGCCCGCGGAGTTGCGCCCGCTGGCCTTTGCTAACCAGAAAAAAGTCTATGGCTTGTTGATGCGCGCGGCCGCTGCCGCTTTGCAGAAACTGGCTTTAGATCCGCAATACCTGGGTGGGCGGCTGGGTGCTCTGGCCGTGCTGCACACCTGGACCAGAGCCATGCTTTATCATCCCCACGTTCATATGCTGGTGACCGGAGGCGCGCTCTCAGCTGATGGTAAAGAGTGGTTGGTGACCAGGCACTCGGCCTTCTTAATGCCTGAGGGCGCGCTCGCTGTGATCTTCCGGGCCAAGTTCTGTGCCGCGCTCAAGAAGGCCGGCTTGTTGGCGCAGGTACCACGTCAAGTGTGGAAAAAAGACTGGGTGGTCCACTGCAAAGCGGCCGGCCAGGGTCGCCAGGTACTCAACTACCTCGCCCGTTACATCTTTCGCGTGGCCATTAGTAACTCTCGGCTGGAGCACTTGGAAAATGGGCAGGTCACTTTTCGTTATCGCGACAACCACAGCCAGCAACTACACCGCGTCACCCTCCCGGCCCAGAAGTTCATCCATCGCTTCCTGCTGCATGTGCTGCCGCGCGGCTGCGCCAAGGTCCGCTATTACGGTACCTGGAGTCCTGCTTGTAGGCAGCAACTGGAACAAGCGCGCACGCTCTTGAGCGCGCTCACTACTAATACTGCCGCGGTCGCTTCAACACCGCAATCGTTGCCCCCGGAGCCGGCGGCGCCAGCACCAGCTTCCGCTCGTTGCCCACATTGTCACCTGGGCCAATTGCTTGAAATTCGCGTCTTGCTACCACAACGCAAGCTGCCACCATGACCAGCATTTCGCCACTCTCTCGCGCTCTTATCAACGCTTCGGCCCCTGCTGTCCAGCTTTTAACGCGGCAGTACTTACTCCTCTATCTCAAACTCCCTTTCTGCGGCCACCGGAACTGTTTTGCAAAGCATTGGGAGGGTCTGGCTCTGATTCCTGGCTGGTCCACCTGCCTGCAACCTGCGCTGCCTAAGGAGAAAGCTTCCACCTACCTCACCCAAAAGGCTATTGAAATTCCAAATAACGCAACTTGAGTCCGCCGATTCAGTTCAACCCCGGATTTTGTCGCGGCTCGAAGACTCGCACGACAACAATCCTTAATTTGTTATGCGTCGCCGCTAGACCGAACTACTCCTGCTTTTTCTTTTGACCTTTACTTTCTCCAATACTTTCTCCAAGCTCCTGCAAATCTCCTTGTGCATACTCAAGCTTTTTGGTTCTGGAGCAGTTGCCGGTGAACAACTTGCCATCTCGAATGCCAGCGAACACCAAATACTTTTGGCCAACGCGATAATGCGGGCTTTCGGTAGTGCTGTCAGCTAACACCGAGACTTCTTCCGCTTCGACACCTTTCCAAGAACGCTCCACTCGAAGCCGTGCTTCGATGTAATTGCCACCATTCTTCATCTCAAGGACTTCCCCAGAGAACACTGCAGCAGATTGTTTGAGCGCGACCTTCACTGACTTCGGTTCAATCATACACCTCATTGTTGAGCTGGCTCTGTAGCTTGGCGGAAGGTAAGTCAAAGAGGTCAGCAAAAACAAGACAAGAGTTTTCATGCTTAACCCCACCTTCAAGATCGAAGCCGAACGCTGCGCTTCAGCGGCCGGACACGCAACTGCGGTAGCGGCAAGTTATCGATGAGAGACACGCTCATTCCCGTCCGCTGCAAGCGCTTATGCGCGGCGTACGCAACGTAACAGTTCTCAGTAAGCGCTTACTCGGGCAATTCAGGAAGCTTCCTAAGCGCCTTAACGTAACGGTCATGATCAAAAGGCTTCCGATGTTTGAGGATCTCAAAGAATTCGCCGGCAACGACACAGCCAATCAAACGCCGCGCCTCAGCTTTCTCTAAGCCTTCGCTCACCAGGCGGTCGAACGTCTCTCTTGTCTCAGGTGGAGTGCCATCCCGAATTTGATTATTCACAACTTCAAGAATGGCCTCTCTGGCCACTTTGCTGGACTTCGCCATAAGACTGACTCCTTGAGCAAATCTTAGTTGCGGAATAACAGCCCCTTGCCAGAGAAAACGCGAAGCGCATAACGCCTGCGCTTCAGCGGCGAGCGATTCCATCCAACCTTCGCTTCAAATTACTTCTAACGCCACGCTCAACCGAGTCCGATGCAAGCATTATATTGCACTTCACTAGAAACGCGCGAACGCTAATCAACGATTCAAGACTGATTGCCAAAGAACTTCCAAAACAATTCCTCTGATCGGCGCGCGCCTTCCTGGCTGAGGACGATCGATTTGTATTTGTTCTTTGGATCACTAATCAGGCCACTCTCATGCAGGCGATTCAGCGCGTCCCAATCGTGACCTTTCCAAGCTCTGACAAATCCTTGCTCATTTAAAGAGGTGAGATAGAGCAATGCCAAAACCATTTCATCAACTTTGCCTTCATCATAATCCATGATGGCGTTATGTAATTCGTTTTGGCTCGGCTGTCAACAAAATCAGCGGCAATCAGCTTCTAGATAAATAACGATCGATGAGTTCTTGCAGCTCAGTCAAATCAATCGGCTTGGCCATATACCCATTGCACCCTTTGGCGAAGGCTTTAACATGGGTGTACGACATCGGATATGCCGTCACCGCTATGATTGGCACCTCTGTCATCTCTGACTGTTGACGTATGTGCTGCGTGGCAACTATCCCGTCCAGAATCGGCAGGTCCAAATCCATGAGAATCAGGTCTGGATGCTCACGAATTGAAAGTTCCACTGCTTCCTGACCGTTAATGGCTTCGAGCACACGGTAGCCTTTGGCCTCCAACGCCTGCCTTAGTAGCAGGCGAGTATCGTCGTAGTCCTCGACTACCATAATCGTTTGCCCGTACATTGATACTCTCCTTTTGAATGCTTTGGGATTTGCATCTGGTAGCCGCTCACCTGCAACGATTTGTTATGCCGCGGATCCGCGGCACAAGTACGGTTTGGTAGGATTTATCGGCGCCCCCACTTCAAAGCTGTCGCTACTTCAAATCTTTAGTCGTGAGCGATCAACACGAAAGCCATTGAGCTTTCCAAGCGCGCCGAACCCCAGCGATTCGCTGGTGAAATATTCGCGAGCTACCCGTCGCAGATCTTCCGCAGTGGCAGCCTCGATTTTTTCTATGGTTTCGGCGGTGGAAATACGGCGGCCATGAATGATCTGCTGGCGAGCCAGGGCGCTGACGCGCGCACTGGAGGATTCGAGCCCTAGCAGTATCGAGGAAATGGCCTGATCTTTTGCGAGTTTCAATTCCTCCTCGGGAACGCTCTCGGCCACCACCCTTCGCATCTCGTCCAATGAGAGGTCGAGCACTTCGTCCAAATGTTCGGGAGAAGTGCCGGCGTAGATTGTGAAGACACCGACATCCGAAAACGTGCTACCACCGGCACCGACAGAGTAAGCAAGCCCGCGCTCTTCCCGAATCGTTTGCCACAGCCGGCTGGAAGTGCCGCCGCCGACTACTGACGCCAACAGGCTGGCTGCATAGCGGTCGTTGCTTTTCGCGTCGGGCCAGGGAGCAGCGACAATGAGATGTGCCTGCTCAAGTTCTTTCTTCTGTTCGATAAGAATCGGGGCTGCGGGCGTCGGCGGTTGTTCCGCAGCTTGCGAGCTGGCCACGTCGTTTTCAGTAGCAGAGTTGCCAAGAGAGATTTCGACCAGGTCTACCAAACGATCATGGTCAACGTTTCCTGCTGCCGCCACCACCAGATTCGCAACTGAAAACTCCTGGGCGTGATAGGTGGAAATCGTATTGTGATCGAACGAAGAAACAGTTGACTCGGTCCCTTCAATCGGCCGTCCCAGCGGATGACCGGGGAAGTAGGCGGCGTTGAACAGTTCGCCCAACAATTCGTCAGGAGTGTCTTCCACCATTTTCATCTCTTCGAGGATGACCTTCTGCTCCCGTTCCAAATCATTTTGGTCAAAGCGCGGGTGAGCGAGGAGGTCGGCAAGCAGATCAAATGCCTCGGGCAAGCTTCTGTCCGCAACCTTTACGGCGAAACCAGTCATCTCATGGGTCGTAAAAGCATCGAGATGACCGCCCAGCCGATCAGACTCCACAGCAATATCGCGAGCCGTTCGGCGCTGAGTCCCTTTGAAAACTGCATGCTCGATGAAATGGCAGATGCCGTTGAGTTCCGGCGTTTCGTGGCGGGAACCGCGTCGCACCCAAATCCCGGCCGTTACTGACCGCAGACCGGGCATGTGCTCGGTTAAAATCGTAATACCGTTGGCGAGCCTGGTAGAGCGAACTTCGTCAATCATGAATTCCACAATCAAAAACCGGCAAAAATTAATACAACTCCGCATCCTAGCATGCTATAAACCGGCGGCAAAGCGGAGCCAAAGTGGCCATCGTCCAGGCTTCCTATGGCTTGACAGCGCGTTGATTATTGGCGGAAAATGCGAATTATTCAACGGTTCTGGTAAGTCTCCTGGCCTGAACCAGTTTGCCTTCTGCGGGTGAGGGCGAGGCTACTTTTCAGCTTTCGAGAAGGCAAGAAACCCTTAGGAGACTTCTTCCTATTTTGCGCAAACCACGAACACAGTCGATTGCTTCAAACGTTTCCGCAGCGAAACGTTAAGGAGGTTTGGCGACGATGAAAGTATTTGGGAGAGCGTTCGCAAGCATGAATCCAGGAAGAAGAATACTGAGTTTGTTACTAGTCGCGTTTTCGGCCGGTGTAAGCCTGCAGGTTCCGACTGCAAATGCCAGCAAAGGAAACCTAGCGACGATTACCGGAGCCGTTCTCGATAACAAAGGCAATCCAGTTTCAGGTGCGCTGATATCTTTGCTGAGAGATGGTGCAAGCAAAGTAATCAAGCAAACACGCAGCGATGCTACAGGCCGTTTCATCGCCCGAATTTCGCCCGGACGTTATGGCATTCGCGCGATTGCCGCGGGCTTTAACGAAGTTGTCTTCTCATCTGTAGAGGTTCGCGCTTCGCAGGAACTCGTTTACCGCTTCAACCTGGAGCCCATTGGCTCAGGCAAGACGCTGCCCGAACGGCGCAAAGATCGCGAGGACGTGAAATGGACTTTACGCTCGGCGCAGACACGTCGTTCCATCTTCCAGGCGCAGGAAGGCCAGGATGCCGACATCCAGGCAGCGCTGGGGCAAACAAACCCGGAGGCAGAGGCGATCGGCGATGCAACTGCCTCTGACAGTGCTGAACCCAACCGCGCACTTTCTAACGAGAATAGTCATCGTAGTGTGCAGGGCGTTCTCGAAACTTATTTTGCCGGCAACTCCTACGGTGCGAGTTACCCTGGTCTAAATTTTGCCGTCGCAACTTTTCCGAGAGATAGCATCGAACTGATCTTTGCCGGCCAAACAACGGCCGGGCCAAATGCTCCTCAGCGATTTGAAGCCAGCACTCACTTGCGGGCCGGCCAGCGGCATCGCGTGGGGATGAGTCTGGGCGCCGTCAGCTTCAGCACCCCCTCTTGGGGGACAGCGAAAGAGAACCAATTAGACAGTCAGTCCCGCCTGGGACAGATTTCAGTTCGCGCGATTGATGAGTGGATAGTTCGCGATGGCATCGTTATCGTTCTTGGTCTCGACTACTCCCGCTTCATCGGTGCCGGCGGCGCGCACTCGCTCAATCCACGTATTGGTATCCAATACGATGCTAACGCGCGAACGCGATTGAAGGTTGCCTACGCACCCCGCGGAGACGAAGACAGCATTCAAAGCGTAGCTGCCTTTGAAGGTACTCAAGTCGCTTTCAGGGAAGCCGGTAAAAGACCGATCGCATTCGTGGATGGCCGTGCGGTGATGGACCGTAGCCATCGTTTGGAGTTTGGCGTCGAAAGAGTACTCGATAATAAATCGAACTTTGAAGGTACGGCTTTCTTCGATACCACATCGGGACGCGGTGTCGGCTTGCTCAGCACGCCGATGACGGCCTTCTCAGGCGAGACTGGCGAGACCTTTATTAGTGTTGCCAATCAGCAGGGTGCATCGAAGGGCATGCGGCTGGTCTACACCAGACGGCTCAGTCGTATGTGGACTGCATCTGCCGGTTACTCCTTCGGTCGCGGACAGCGGCTCACCTCAGGCGATATTTCGCGACCAACGGAAATATTTGAGAGCGGATTGTTCCAAACGGCGGCCCTACAACTGGGCGCCACTTTTGATACCGGCACAAACGTCCGCACCGTCTTGCGCTTCTCGCCAAACGCCACCGTGTTTGCCATCGATCCTTTTGCCGGGCGCCTCGCTGTTTATGACCCATCGTTAAGCGTCCAGGTGACACAGGAACTGCCGAGCTTTGGCTTGCCGGTTCGCGCTGAAGCTGTCCTTGATGCGCGTAATCTGCTGGATACGCAGTCGAGCACTGACAACGGAGAGATACTCACCCAACTCAGCACCGGCCGCCGTTCTGTTCGCGGTGGGATCTCCCTCAGGTTCTAGGTAAGGAGAGAAAGGTCAAACGGGAAACCAACTTCCCAGCTTCGCGAGCAATCGCGCTTTTGTTCTGTCGCTTCCCCATCTCGTCGGTCTCCAAAATCTCGGAAAAGTCCAAAAACTTGGACAGCGCGATCCAGCGAAAGCAATTCGTTAGAAATACAGGCGGCGCGGCGAGGACAACGATACAGCAGTGCCTGCAAGCGAATCTGGACGATTCTTCCCCTGGGCAGAGATCAAAGTGACATGAGACTGTCTCGCAGATGGATGAGCGTTCGCGTCCATTGGCTTAGGAACATACATTGCGTTTTTATGTTGAGATCGGTGTTTTGATAGCCTGCGCGTAGGACTATTTAAGTGAAGAGATCGGTCTTTACAACTGGAACGTGGCTGGTGCTGGCCGGCGCCGCCCTGCTGGTGACGGCGGGAATCCTGAACTTTGCCCAGCGGTTGAGACAGGAAACTCCTCCCTGGGATGGTGTGCGCTGGACCGACACGCGGCAAGGCATTATCGCTGAACTTGTTGCACCTGGTTCTTCCGGAGCACGTGGTCAAATACTGCCGGGCGATCGCCTGATTGCGATTAGCCTGGACAACAACAACTACGAAGAGGTCGGCCATTCCAGAGATGTTCAAATCTATCTGGACCAGGCTCGGGTGGGTGGCGACCTGCATTACTTAATTGAGCGGCCGTCTTATCCGGAAGAGAGCCGTTTTTACTATGCCGATTTGGCTCAACTGGATGCGATTCATAAGTGGACCCCGCGAGACGTTTACATCAACTTGATCGGCGTGGTTTTCCTCTTCGTCGGCTTCTTTGTTCTCTTCAAGCAAGGGGGCCGAGCGCCTTTCGCTTTACACTTCGCCACGCTCTGCCTTGCTGCTTTTGTTTTTTGTTTCTACACGCCCGTCGGCACGTATCGAGATCTGGATCTGGCGATCGCGTTTCTAAGAAACGCCGCCTTCATTCTCTTTCCTCCGCTCTTTTTACATTTTTGCCTGGTCTACCCTCAGCGTCAGCAACTCTTTCAAGAGAGACGATGGCGCGCAACCCTGCTCTATTTGCCGGCGCTGTTGCTTCTGTCACTGGCAAGTTTTGTTTTCCTTCGCGGCGTGTTGACGCCGATTGTTCCGGTGCTCGGCCGTATTCCCAGCTTCTCTGAATCCTTTGTCGGCGTTTTCTACAGGCTGAGTTTTTTCCATTTCATCGCGGGTTTAATCGCCAGCGTATTCTTTCTGATTAGAACCTGGATTAGGGCTAAGAGCGCGGTTGTTCGGCAGCAGATGAAGTGGGTTATATGGGGCTCACTTTTGGCAGTTGCACCTTTCACGCTGCTCTATGCCATCGGCTTCCTCCTGGGCGCACAAACGGATCCCTGGCTGACCGATGCAGCGGTCCTGCCTCTGATTCTTATCCCACTCGCATTTGGCTATTCAGTGGTTCGCTACCGCCTGATGGACGTCGAACTGGTAGTACGCCGCGTGTTCGTTTACGTCCTCACGACGCTGGCAATCGCTCTGATGGTTGGCGCCGTTGTCTACCTGGCGGGCCTCTACGCGCTCGGAGGGGATCAGGGCTTCACTTCGGGTGAAATCACTTTGCGAGTGGTGATTGCAGTCGTAGCCATGGCTGCGATCGTTATGATTGCCGCTCCAGTGAAAAGCTTTTTGCAGGAACAGATCGATCGGCTGTTTTATGGCGAGCGTTACGACATGCGCAACAGCCTGCTCGATTTTGGCCGCACGCTATCCGCAACTACGGCACTCGATCCTTTGCTTGATTCACTTGTCAGCCGTCTGCAGCAGGTCATGAATGTTGGTCGCATCGCTATTTTCATCGAGGACAAACATGCAGCAGCGGGATATCGTGTAGCGCGTGCCGCAGGACTCTCCTCGGAGATAGTTGTGCCGCCTGATTTTCGGGAGATGATTCGCATTCGTTCCGCCGAAACCGGAGTAGTCCGCACTGACGATCTGGACCTGGTCCCGGAAACGAATGGCTTCGTGCGGCGCATGCTTCACTATTATGTGCCCTGCGTGGTGCGGGGCCGGATGGTGGCGGTGATCGGACTTGGTCGGTCGGCTGATGGCGCGTTGCTCTCATCTGAGGACGTCGAGATCCTGCTTACCGTCTCCGGTTATGTGGCGGTCGCAATCGAAAACAGTCTCCTTTATCAGGAACAGCAGGAGCGCGCCGCAGAGTTGAAGCTCCTCAAAGAGTTTAACGAGTCGATTATCGAATCGATTAACGTCGGACTGTTGGCGGTAGATCTCGAAGGCCGCATCACTCGTTTGAATTCCGCGCTTGAAGAAATTCTCGATCTCAGACGCGCGGAGGCGGTCGGGAAACGAGTCGAGGATCTTTTCTCGGAAGATTTCACTGATACGCTGCGGCAAGTGCTCGGTAACGATCGCTGGCGACTTAAGGAAATCCGCAATATCTACAAGCTTCACACTGCCACATTCGCCGGTCATCCTCTGGTGCTCAACATCGCGATTGCGCCGTTGCAGGATTCGCAGGAGCAAACCGGCGCTCTCGTTGTGCTCGAAGATGTAAGTTCCCGGGTACGTCTCGAAGAGCAGTTGCAGCAACGCGAAAAACTCTCTTCAATTGGCCTGTTGGCCGCCGGCGTAGCCCACGAAGTGAACACACCGCTTACCGGTGTATCGTCTTATACACAGATGCTCCTCGGGATGCTTGCCGAAACCGATCCCAAACATGCGCTTCTCCTTAAGGTCCGGCGCCAGGCCGAGCGCGCGACGAACATCGTTAATAATCTGCTCAATTTTTCGCGCACCGGAGATGCGACTGAATTTACGGAACTGGATATTAGCCGCGTTCTCGACGACACGTTGCAACTGCTCGAGCCGCAATTGCGAGGCAATCGGATTGAAATCGTGCGCGGTTACGACCCCGATTCGCCCCCGGTGTTTGGTAATAGCGGCCAACTGCAGCAGGTGTTTACCAATCTGTTGTTGAATGCTCGCGACGCAATTCCTTCGGGTGGCTCGATTAAGATCGCTACGATGCCTGCCGATGACCACTCGCTCACGATTGAGGTCTCTGACAGCGGCATTGGCATCGACCCTGAGAATGTTGCCAAAATTTATGATCCGTTCTACACCACAAAAGGCGTTGGGCGCGGCACGGGGCTAGGTCTCGCCGTTTCCTACGGCATCGTTCAGGAGCACTCGGGCCACATCAGCGTCGAGAGTACTCCCGGGCACGGGACAATCTTCCGCATCACTCTTCCGACGGTGAATGCGCGCGCTCGTTTGCAGACGGTTGCCGAATGACCTGAATGGTTTTCCGATCTCAAATTTGAGATCCATGATTTCAAAATTAAGCGCAAGAGCACCGCAGCCTCTCCTTGCTCTTGCCTTTTTTTTTGCCTTGATCTCCCCTAAACTGATTCGCTTCGATAAACCTAAGGATCAACAAATTGGCAATCAAGACGGACAGACGCGTGGCAAAAAAGGGTTCAGTACTGATCGTCGATGACGAAGAGATAATGCGCGAGGTGTTGGAGACGCTTCTCTCTTCGGAAGGCTACCGCGTTGACCTGGCAAAAACAGGCGAAGACGGACTCGAGTCCTACGGTCGCCGGGCTTACGACGTAGTTTTACTTGACGTTTCGATGCCGGGGATTGGCGGCTTGCGCGCGCTGGAAGAATTTTTGAAGATGGATTCTGACGCCGTCATAGTCATGATTACAGCGTATGCAACTTTTGATACTGCGATCGCGGCCTGGGAGCATGGGGCGTTTGGCTGCATACGAAAGCCTTTCCAGAATGAACAAATAACCGGCACGGTTGCAGCCGGCATTAAACGAAGGCGCAAAGAAGAGGAACGACGAACACTGCGGCGCGCCATGAGTCGCGCAGTCGATCGCGGCGCGATTGTCGGGCGGTCAGACGTGATGCAGGAAGTCTTTCGCTTGGTTGAACAGGTCGCGCCCGCGCGTTCGACTGTTTTGATCACCGGCGAAAGTGGCACGGGCAAGGAATTGATCGCAAAAGCAATACACGAGGCGAGCCCACGGGCAGGAAAACCATTTGTTACGGTCAACAGCTCAAACATTCCATCCGAACTTCTCGAGTCGGAACTTTTCGGTCATACACGCGGCGCTTTCACTGGCGCCGTGGCCGCTAAAAAAGGATTATTCGAAGTTGCTGATGGCGGCTCAATATTTCTTGATGAGATAGGAGACATTCCACCGGAAACGCAGGTCCGTCTGCTGCGCGTAATTCAGGAGCGCGAATTTACGCCGCTCGGCGACACTAGCCCGCGTCGGGTCGATGTGCGCATCATCGCCGCCACCAACATCGAGTTGAAAGAAGCGGTCAAGCAGGGAACATTTCGCGAAGATCTCTATTACCGGCTGGCGGTTGTTCCTATCGAGCTGCCGCCCTTGCGCGACCGGCGCGAGGACATTCTGCCGCTGGCCCAGCATTTTATCGAAAAGTACAACGAAGAGAATGGCCGCAAAGTATCTGAGCAGATCGCTCCAGACGTCCTGGCGCTGCTTGAGGCTTACTCCTGGCCGGGTAACGTTCGTGAACTCGAGAATGCGATTGAGCGCGCGGTAGTGATTGCGCCGCATGATGAGGTGTCTCGTGAGTGTCTGCGCCCGGAAATCAGCGACCCGCAATCAGTCGCCGTTGTTTCCGAAGAAGGGGCCAGCGTCGGGGCGGTACAGGATCTTGGACGCGGGATAAATTTCTACGATCAGGTCCGCCGCTTTGAAATTGATCTCATACGCCGCGCGCTGGAGCAAACCGGCGGCCATCAATCCCGAGCAGCGCGGTTGCTGGGAATGAATGCCACCACGCTCAACTCGAAAATCAAGACTTACAGGATTAGCCTGCGACCGTAGAATCTGCTGATGGGGCGCCGGGAGGCGACGCCCCAGTGCAGCTCAATTTCCATTCGTGTTTGTGTTGGTGCTCGAAGGTTTCTTCGGAGCAGGTCTGCGTTTTGGGGTTTTCAGTTCAACCAGGATAACCTCCATATCGCCGTCGGAGAGGTTTTCAGGAAGGTGCTTGACGGCTGGTGTGAAAAGTGTCTGGCCGGCCTTCATATCCCTCTCTTCGGTTTTCCCGCCAGGGTAGGTAAACTTAACACGACCGTCCGTCTGAAATATTGCTACGGCGTCTGGGTGGCTGTGCATCACTGATTTTTCATGCGGTCCGTACTTTATTCGCAACACCCGCACGCGCGAGTTTTCAAAATCGAGTTTATAGTGTTGCGCATCGACCTTTACCGCATCCTGGGCGAGAGCAGTAGGAACAGCCAGCGCCAAAACAAAAAGCGCCAGAAACAATATGCGATGCATAGAAATGTCCTCCTGTGGTTTGTATTCCAGTAATTTGCGTTTACGAGGGTTGCGTATTCTTATCGCGGATGAATGCACAAGTCAACGGCTAGTATGAATCGACATCGCCTGGTATCCGACGAATCGAAACGCGCAAAGTTCGCAGAATTAAAGGCAGAAGCCGCCGCATGCACGCGCTGTCCGGCTATGTGTGAGCGCACGGCTGTGCTTAGCGAATTGAATGGCTCTATCTCAGCCCGAATAATGTTTATCGGCGAGGCGCCCGGGCGGAAAGGTGCGGATCGCACGCGCGTACCTTTCTCCGGCGATCAGTCGGGCCAAAACTTCGATCGCTTTCTCGCTTCAATTGGTTTGGGTAGGCAACAGATATTCATTACGAGCGCTGCGCTCTGTAATCCGCGGACTGAGTCAGGAGCTAATCGCAAGCCCAGCAAAGTTGAACTTAACAACTGCTCAGACTTTCTTCGCCGAACCATTGAGATTGTTAATCCAGCGGTTATCGTCACACTTGGTTCGGTTGCGTTGGATGCAATTAAATCAATTAGCCCTCACGATCTGACTCTCAAGGAGTCTGCAGCGAAAATACATGCATGGGCTGGCCGTGTGCTTGTGCCTATCTATCATCCAAGTCCGCAGGTGTTGGCTTCGCATCGGCGCGAAGCTGAGCAGTTGCGTGATTATGAAGTCGTCGCACGGGCTATCGATCAAATTGCCAAGGAGCTGGATATCCGCAGCTTCGCCGCTTGATGTGCGGCAAGCCTTGGCTTTTCCGGCCGCGTCTATATAAGTTGTTGGGGGGCTGCGGCCCAAATGCGAAGATTCAATAATTCGGACCAAACGGAAACGCACAGCTTTTCCGCACATCGGAAGACAAAGCCATGAATAGAGCTATGACCGGAGCAGTTGAAACTCGAACCCCGAGTAGGTCTCCACTCGACGCAATCCATCAGCGTCTCGGCGCCATGATGATCGAGCGAGATGGTTGGTATGTGCCAGCAAACTATGGTGACGTGTTATTTGAGTATGCGGCGGTACGTGAGCGCGGCGCCGGCGTCATCGATCTTTCTGCGCGCGGGCGAATCCTGGTGAGTGGTTCTGAGGCTGTACCATTTCTCAATGGGTTGATCACGAATGATATGAAAACGCTGGCTGCGAATAGTTGGATGCCGGCCGCCTTTCCGAATGTTAAGGGTCGGCTGATTGCGAGCGTACGGGTGGTTCGTTTGAAAGATGAAGGGACAGACAGGAGTGTCTGTCCTACTTTTCTTATTGACACCGAGCCCGCCACGCATGAGCGCGTGTTGAAAACCATCGAACGCTTCACGCTTGCCGGCGACTTTCGCGTCACAGATATAAGCAGCCAAACTACGTTGTTGTCAGTTCAGGGAAAGGAAGCGGCTGGCGTTGTTCGCTCCGTGTTCGGCGAGGAAGTGGCGAGGCTCGATGCCAAACGCGCGATTCAGACATCATGGCCGAAGGGGGGCGGCGCTACAGAGGATCTAACAGTAATTCGTGCGACGCACACCGCCGAAGAAGGTTTTGATGTAATCGTAAATTCAGCTCGGGCGAGCGCCACCTGGGATGCTCTGCATAATGCGGGCGCGCGGCCTGTTGGCTACGATGCGCTCGAGATGCTTAGAATCGAAGCGGGCCTGCCCCGATACGGAGTGGACATGGATGACACGAACGTCGTAACTGAGACAAGTCTCGACGACGCGGTGAGTTATACAAAGGGCTGTTACGTTGGGCAGGAGATTATCGCTCGCATCAAATATCGCGGGCATGTGGCAAGGAAACTGTCGCGTATCACGTTTGCACAAGCGGTGAAAGTTGAAGCGAACGCGATTATCAAGTCGCTCGATGACAAAGATGTCGGACGAATAACTTCCATGACTTATTCGCCTCATCTGGGCCGCACCATTGCGCTGGGCTATTTAAAATACGACTATCTCGCTCCAGGCACAGAAGTGAAGATTGTAGCCGGCGCCGAGGAATTTCCCGCTCAAGTGACCAAACTACCATTTGTGAGGGGTAGTGGGTGCGACGACGAGAATAAGCTCTAATAAAAGGCAAGAGATATCGCGGCGCGGCTCTGCCGCTTGATGTGCGGAATGTCTGAGACGGTCTCTGACCTTCCGGCAGCATGCTACAAGGTCGGGGCTGTGCCCTCGAAATCCGGGCATAGCCCCAGACTAATTTTTTAGGCGTACGGTGGGGCACAGCCACCACCGCACATCGGACGGCAGAGCCGGCAACCCGGAGTCGTTTATTCGAGGTGATTAATGGCTGGTGAAGAAGATCTGCCCGAACCTGCGCCAAACGCACGACGCGATCTCGATCACGAACAAACGCTGCTCGCCTATACAATCATCGAATCGCTTCTCGAGCACACGCGTGTAATCAGCGATCTAATCGCGCTCATGGCACAGACGCTCGACGAAGACACCACCAAAGCACTCACTCAGACTCCAGTCTGGACTGCTTACCTGGATAGTCGCCGCGCCATGGAACGAACTCGGGCCGACGTTGAAAAGTTTGCGGAGATAATGAAGGGCCTCAGTGAAGAATAGGCGCGACAACCTGATCGTGGGGTTTCATATGGTTCAAAAGCTCTCGCAACGCTTCCCTCTGCGTCTCACCAACTGAAAATTTTACCTGGTCAAGTTTGATCTGAAATTCTTTAGCCTTTGTGGCCTTGACGAATGTCTCGTAAGGCATGCGAAAAACCAGGCGCTCGCCCATCCAAACCCGGCCGCGAACGGGATGTTTGATGGCCCATCGATTAGAACTTAAAAACACAGTTTCGCCGTCGATGATGAAAACTACATACAGGTCCGTGCTCAATCTTCCTTTCACAATAGTTTGCAGTTCGAAGTCCACTATGGAAGGCGTCATAGGCTCGTGTCCGCGAAAAGTGAATGACGGGCTCAGGTGAACACTGTGGTAGTTCTCCTGCTCGCTGGATATCTCAACCGGCGCAAGTCTAACTGTCGTTCGGCCTTTGCTGCTGTCGTAGAAGATTTCGATCTTCGCGCCTTGCGTTGCGATCGGATCGCTGTCCTGAGCGCACCGCAGACCTCCGGTAGCAGCGGCGGAGGCGTTCGCACCCTGGTGGAGGGGTGGAAGACGATCGCGTTCATCTTCTCGCACCGCATCGGGGTGCCGATCATTCTTCCAGGTTTTCCGGTGATGTGCGCTATGCTTCGACCACCGGCTACTATCTTGCAGCGCTCTGGGCTGCGCGTTGTTCCAATGCCCTTCCGCTGGTTTGCGCTGAGCGTGGTCAAAGAAAATCGGCGTCGCTTTTGCCACCAGCACCATCAGTAAAAAGCAAAAGGGTTTCATCGCAGTTCTTTCAGACGCGGCACGCGATCAGATTCATAATTCCCAGCAGGCTGCTCTCAACCGTCATGAACTCAAGACCACTAGCTTGTGCCACTTCCGCGGTCCGGCGATTGAAGTGGTCGTCAAACAGTGGGACCGTGATCAGATTTACCAGGTCGAACACAGGCCCCAGCAAACCGCGCGGTCGGACGTGCTCGAGCAGGATCACAGTGCCGCCGGATTTCACTACGCGGCGCAATTCAGCAAACGCTTTCGTGGGATGGGTCAGCGAGCAAAAGACGAGGGTTGCAAGCGCCGCGTCGAAAGAGTCGTTTTTGAAAGGGAGATGCTCGGCGTAACTCTGGACCAGGCGTACTCCGGTTGGCCTTATCTTCTGCCTCGCTATCTGTAGCATTCCACTACTTGGCTCGGTGGCAACCCCCGCAGCATTGGCTGGATAGGTAGCGAAATTCAGACCGGTGCCGGCTCCCAGCTCCAGTACGCGCGCACCTTCAGGCAGGTAACCAAAGGCCGTTGCGCGCAGTTGCGCCAGAAACCAGCGGTCAAGCGGAGCCACCGCCTTATCATAGTGCGGGGCTATCTGATCATAAATTGTGCGCTTACGCTGCCATGGCGATACGGTGTCAGACATTTCGCTGTTGTTATAACACTCTGGCAAGTTGAGCCGAAGTTATCTAGAATGCCCCCGATCTGCAAACCGCCGCCAATCCGAACAACGGTACACATCCAGCAATCGTGATCATTCAGCCCGGTACACGTCTAGGCAGATATGAGATCCAGTCGCTCATAGGCGAGGGAGGCATGGGCCAGGTCTATCGAGCGGCCGACACGGCACTGGCGCGTGCGGTGGCCATTAAGATCCTGCCGCCCGACCTTGCGCGCGCTTCTGATCGGGTGAAACGCTTCGAGGTCGAAGCAAAGGCCGCCGGCGCACTGAATCACCCAAACATCCTTGCCATCTACGACGCGGGCACTCATAACGATGCGCCCTATGTGGTTTCAGAATTACTGGAAGGCGAAACCCTGCGCGAACGACTGAAGACTACCACGTTGCCTTTGCACAAGAGTATCGACTATTCCGTGCAGATTGCGCGCGGATTGTCGGCTGCGCACGCCAAGGGAATTATTCATCGCGACATAAAGCCCGAGAACCTGTTCATCACGAAAGATGGACACGTCAAGATACTAGATTTCGGCATTGCGAAGCTCACTAACCCGCTGGGCGAATTTGGGTCGGATCCTGAGTCTGAAACGATGCGCCTCGACACCCATCCGGGCGTCGTTTTGGGAACCGCCGGTTATATGGCACCGGAGCAGGTTCGCGGAGAAGTAGCGGATCACCGCGCGGACATTTTTTCCTTTGGTGCGGTCTTCTATGAAATGCTCTCAGGCAAGAGAGCGTTTCACCGAAACTCACCAATAGAAACGATGAGCGCTATCCTCAGCCAGGAGCCTCCGGAATTATCGGAATCGACTCGCAACATCCCGCACGCATTCGAACGCATCATCCGTCATTGTCTCGAAAAACGAGCTGAGGATCGTTTTCAATCGATGAGGGACTTGGTATTCGATCTTGAAGCGCTCGCCGCCGGATCAACTATCTCCGGATCAACCCTGACAAGTTCTCCCGCAGTAAGGACCCGGACACGAAGACGAATGGGAGTTGTTTTCGCGATCGCGCTGGTAATGGCCGCGCTGGCCGGTGCTTTTCTCCTGGGTCGAGGGAGCGGTCCGGCGAAATTACCTTCGTATCACCAGCTGACTTTTCGGCGCGGCACAATATGGTCAGCGCGTTTCGCAGCCGACGGAAGTTCGATCGTTTACAGCGCGGCGTGGAACGGTGCTCCCAGTGATCTCTATGCAACGCAGAAGGACAGTTTGGAATCACGCGCTTTGGAACTACCAAACGC
>DASWDX010000428.1:0-5398 GCA_036395055.1 Pyrinomonadaceae bacterium
GTGACTAATGCGGCTAATACCGTTTATGCCGTGAAGCGGCTTATCGGCCGTAAGTACAGCTCTAACGAAGTTCAGCGCATGCGAGAGACATCCGCTTTTGAGATCGTTGATTCTCCCAACGGCGATGCGCGTGTGCGCGTGCAAGGCCGCAGCTATAGCCCACCCGAGCTATCTGGAATAGTGCTGCAGCGACTGAAGGCCGCGGCGGAAGATTTTCTTGGGGAACCCGTCACTGATGCCATTGTCACTGTTCCAGCTTACTTCGACGATACCCAACGCCAGGCAACGAAAGACGCAGGCAAAATTGCAGGCCTGACGGTCGAGAGAATCATCAACGAGCCAACGGCGGCGGCGTTGGCGTACGGCGTGGGCCACAAAGACGTTGAGCGCATCGCGGTTTATGACCTGGGTGGAGGCACGTTTGACATTTCAATTCTGGAGATGAGCGACGGTGTTTTCGAAGTACTTTCCACCTCCGGCAACACTTTCCTTGGCGGTGAGGACCTCGATGAACGGATCATGAACTGGATGGCGGAGCAGTTTCTTGAGGACACGGGCATTGACCTGCGCAAGGATCGGCTGGCATTGCAGCGGCTGAAGGAGGTTGCTGAGCGAGCCAAGTGTGAACTCTCGTCGTCAACAGAAACAATCATAAATCTGCCGTTCATTGCCGCTGATGCGACCGGACCAAAGCACTTTAATAAGTCGCTGACGCGGACTGAGTTTGAAGGTCTAATAGTAGATTTAATTGACCAAACTATAGAACCTTGCCGCCGGGCCCTCGAAGATGCCAAGTTGCAGCCCGAAGACATAGATAAAGTGATTTTGGTTGGCGGGCAGACGCGTTCGCCGATCGTCGAACGCAAAGTCGAAAAAATCTTCGGCAAGAAGCCTTCAGCGGAAATCAATCCTGACGAAGTGGTGGCCATGGGCGCGGCGATTCAGGGAGGCGTGTTGACCGGTGAAGTCAAGGACATCGTGCTCCTCGATGTTTTGCCGCTAAGTCTCGGACTCGAAACGCGCGGTGGGCTATTTACTAAGATTATCGATCGGAATTCAACCATTCCCTTGCGCAACAGCCTGACATTTACGACAGTGGTCGACAATCAGACGTCTGTGGAGATTCATATTTTGCAGGGTGAACGCGAAGTGGCGGAAGGTAATCGTTCTCTTGGAAAATTTGAGCTTGTCGGTATTCCACCAAGCCCGCGAGGTGTGCCTCAAATTGATGTTTCCTTCGAAGTCGACGCAAACGGGATTGTCTCCGTGTCGGCCCAGGACAAGACCACCGGCTGCGAACAGCAAATGCGTATTACTCCGACTTCCGGTCTCGCGCCCGACGAAATTCAGCAACTCATAGCCGAGGCGGAAGGCTTTGCAGACACCGATCGCGTTGCCAAGGAGATCGTCGTCTTGCGCAACAAGCTGGAATCATTGCTACGTAACACGCAAAAGTCGTTCGGTAAATTTGGCGGATTGCTTTCGGCAAATGATCAGGAGATAGCCGATCGTGTATTTCAGGAAGCTGAAGCGGCTACTACGGCCGAAGGACGCGAGCCAATCAATAACGCGCTGACTGCGCTCGAAAGAATTGCCGGCCAGATCACTTCTGCAATGATGAATCCTGCCTCTGAAGCAACGCCCCAGGGTGCGGAAAATCCCTCAGGCGAATTCACAAAGTTTTAAGAATCGAAAAAAACAAGACGAGAGGTTTTGGAATAGTTGGATGAGTAAACGAGATTATTACGAAGTGTTGGGCGTCAGCTGCTCAGCTTCTGATCAAGAATTAAAAAGCGCATACCGCGCTCTGGCCCAGCGGTATCACCCGGACAAGAATCAAACCGATCCGACAGCGGAGGAAAAGTTTAAAGAACTGGGCGAGGCTTATAGCGTGCTTGCCGATCCCGATCAACGCCAGCGTTATGATCGCTTTGGCCACGCCGGCGTTTCGAGCGGTGCCGGACAAACATGGGGCGCTCCTGGCTTTGGCGGCATAGAAGATATCCTCGGCGATCTTTTTGGATTCGGTGACGTCTTTGGAGGCCGTCCGGGGGGGCGCCGTTCGGCCGCACAACGTGGTGCGGATCTGCGCTACGACCTCGAAATCACACTCGAAGACGCCTACCACGGCATGACTGCTCAGTTGCGCATTCCGCGACTGGAAACTTGCGAAAGCTGTAAAGGAAACGGCGCGGCTCCCGGAACTCAGCCCGAGAATTGCAGCAATTGCGGCGGCACCGGGCAGGTTCGTTATCAGCAAGGGTTCTTTTCAGTAGCTCGCACTTGCCAAGTCTGTCGCGGTGCCGGTCGCATGGTGAAAACTCCCTGCACAGAATGCCGGGGCGCGGGCCGCATCGAGCGCGAGAAGCAGATGGAAGTGAAAATTCCGGCGGGAGTGGAGACCGGCTCGCGGCTGCGAGTGCAGGGCGAAGGAGAGGCAGGCACTCAGGGTGGCCCATCAGGCGATCTTTATGTTGTGATACGTTTGGCGGAGCATGAACGCTTTGAGCGGCAGGGAAGTAATCTTTACGCGTCGCTACCCCTGACTTTCGGGCAGGCAGCGCTGGGTGCGGATGTTTTCGTGGCGACGATTGAAGGGGAAGAAAAAATCAAAATTCCGTCCGGCACTCAAACGGGAACTATCTTTCGCATCAAGGGCAAGGGCATGCCGGTGCTTGGTGGTCGAGGCCGGGGTGATCTCTTTGTATCGGTTAGTGTCGTAACGCCAACATCGCTAACGAGAGAACAACGAAAGCTTCTCGAGCAGCTCGCGATGGTTGAAAACAAAGATCTTGAAGATAAAGGGCTGGTCGATAAGGTTCGCGATATTTTCGGTTGATGTTCAGTATATTAAGATGACGCTTTCACGAGAGTTCGGGTGCGGCCGCGTAGCGGCGAAATGTCTATAGCTTGTTGTCTATCCAGAGTTACTGTTTGAATCGAGTCGGTCACTGCTATAAACATTGCGTGCCTCTGACACTTTCAGCAGCGAGTTCACTGTGCCCGCCTATGTTCAGAAGCCTGACGAGCAGCACCTCAGACAATGGAGCACGATATGAAGTTTTCCCCCCACGTTCGCTTATTCATCTTCCTCGTTACAACGTTTCTAGTCGCAGCTTCGGTATCAGCGCAATCTCCGGACAGCATGCAGCGCTGGCAGGATTTTGACTTCTCGAAGGCAGCCCTTAAAGCCGGTGACCTTGCTCCGGTCCCGCTCGAAGATCTTAAGCTGATGCGCGGCATTGTTTTCGGTCGTCATGGCCGCATCTTCAAGGATGCAGAAATTGCGACTTATCTGACCGCCCAGGATTGGTATAAACCGAACCACGAGTTTCAGAACTCGATGCTCGATGCGACTGAGAACCGCAACCTCGACCTGATTCGAGATGCGGAAGCAAGCAAGCATGAGACGGTCCAGCCTGGAGATATGCGCTATTGGCGCAGTCGCACGCTCACGACAAAGAAGCTGGGACTGCACAGCGGTGCCGAGTGGCGCGTCTTGCGCGCGGAGGTGGAAGCAATTCACGGCAAGCGTTTCAGCGAGCCGTGGCTCCAGCAATATTTCGAAGAGCGCTATTGGTACAAATCAAAGGAAAACTATGACCCAAAGACGCTTTCTGCACTCGAGGAGAAGAACTTACTGACCATTGCGGCGGCGCAGAAGAAGTCGCGCAAGCTGGCGCTTGCTCCCGGCGATATGGAGCTGTTTGAGAACAAGTTGATCTCAGCTCAGATGCTTCAGGGCTTGAGCCTTAACGAGCTGCGCCTGCTGCGCAATGAAGTTTACGCGCGTCACGGACGCCAGTTTCAGGCACCCTGGCTCTCGCAGTATTTCTTCAGCCAGCCGTGGTACCAGCCCGTCGAGAACTTTAAGGATGAAGAACTATCAGGGCCGGATAAGCAGAACGTGGAAACAATCGTCGCTTACGAAAAGAAGATCCACGATGAACTTGGCACCAAGCCGATCACGCGAAGTCTGCTCGACGGTTTATTCGTGGAAGATGCCGGTAAGATGCGGCAGGAAATTTATGCTCGACGAGGCAAAGTCTTCACCAAAGAGCCCTGGTTTCAAACCTACTTCGAAAGCTTCGCCTGGTATAAGGCCAACCCCGATTTCACCGATGCTCAGTTGACGGATCTTGAGAAACGCAATATTGCGACCATCACCGCTTATGAGAAAAAGGCGGTGAGCGCGATGAGCGTCATCGAGGGTTGATAAGGCCCACCCCGGTCTCGCGTGCCGAGCCCTAAGAACAGTGAACAGTCAACAGTCAACAGTAAACGGTAAACAGCAGGCGGGAGCCCGACCATAAGAGAGGGCACGGCGAAAGATTAGTTTACGCCGAAGGCGTTGGATAACTTAGCCCAGGGTAAGCGCGTTAGCGCGCCACCCTGGGAACGCGAATTCCCAGCCCATTTACGCCGAAGGCGTTGCATAAGTTAGCCCCAGGGTAAGCGCCTTGGCGCCACCCTGGGAATACGAGTTCCGAACGATCCCTTACCCTGAAAGGGTTCGATAATTCCTTCTTGAGTTAGCCAATACCGTTCATCTCTCCCTCCGTCCGCGCGCGTCAACGGCTCAAGGTTTGGCGGAGGTTAGCATTTAGAGCTTGTATCGGACTTTCGCCTTCCTTAGCGCCTCATCCTCGTTATCGACATTCTGCAGTCGCAGCGTCACGTCAGCATTCAGATCAAAGCCGGCGCGTTCGCCCGCCTGTAGTTTCACTGTTCCGGCCGCTGCGATCATTGCTGCGTTATCCGTCGAGAGGTGTGGAGAAGGGAAGTAAACGGGAACTCCCAGGCGTTCGGCCGCCTGCCGCGACGCTTCTCGCAAAGCACCATTGCAGGCGACGCCGCCGGCCACAATCAACGTCTTCGGGTAATACTCTGCCGCTACACGCTCGGTGGTTCCGACCAAAGATCTTACAACCACACTTTGAAAGCTTGCCGCGAGATCCTTAATCGCTTGGGATGCCTTTGCGCCGTTTCGCACCGGCTGCAATCCACTTTCACGCACGTGTTTGGTGACGGCTGTCTTCAAACCACTGAAACTAAAATCCGCTGAGCCGTCGCCCATGCGCGGTAACGAAAATTTCACCGCTCGCGGATTACCTTCACGCGCAAGCTCCTCGATGATCGGGCCACCGGGATAGCCGAGTCCCATCATCTTGGCCACCTTGTCGAAAGCCTCGCCGGCGGCATCATCACGGGTGCGCGCAAGGACTTTGTACTTCCCTGGTGCGGGCACAAAAAAGAGATTGCTGTGGCCGCCGGAAACAATCAAGGCCAAGGCGGGATATTCAACGGGCGGGTTGTCAAAAGCCACCGAATAGACATGTCCCTCGATGTGATTCACTCCGACCAGCGGTTTCTGAAGCGCGAAGGCCATCGCCTTTGC
>DASWDX010000429.1:0-2617 GCA_036395055.1 Pyrinomonadaceae bacterium
GGCACTACACCGAGAGAGGAATGACATCGTCATGACCTGGATTAAGACTGTTTCAGTTTCCGAGGACGAGAGAGTTCGCAAGGCCGCTGAAGGACAGCGCCACCTTTATCCAATTGAATACTCCACACCGGTCCATCCAACGCCGGACGGTGAGACATCCGGAATCGTCGCCTCGCACAGTCTGATTCCAGACGCCCTCTATCACGCGTTCGCAACCTACGGATCGTTAATGTCGCCCGATTTGCCTTTGCAACGCCATCAGCACGAGATGATCGCGACTATGGTCTCGGTCACGAACCGGTGCCATTATTGAATTGAATCTCACGCAGAGTTTCTGCGTCGGGTGACCCTGGATGGCGAGATGGTAAAAGCATTGGAGGAGGACTATACGACTGCCCCGATCACTGAACAGGATCGCGTCATGCTCGATTACGTCGTGCAGATAACGAAGGACGCGACGCGCATCTCGCCCGTCGATCACGAACGGCTGCGTGCCGTCGGTTTCGACGACAAAGGCATTCTGCAGATCACTTTGATTGCGTCCTGGTTCAACTATATCAATCGCGTCGCCGACGCCCTGGGTGTTGGTCGGAAACCCTAAGAATAACCGCCGGAATTACGGAGTATTCGCGTGGACAAGATAGCAACAACCCGTAAGAACGATTTGAAGAAACGGCGCCGTGTCGCCTGGGCTCTGCTGCTCATTCTTACTATAAGCATATTGTTCTGTGTGATTGTTCCGGTCGGGTTAATTATGCCTTTTCGGGCTCAGTCTCCGCGTGGTTTGGCGCTCGCTTACACATTGCGGCGCTGGTCGCCCTCATTGACCCTGGTCGTAGCCGCCGCTGCGATTGCGCTGGTTGTTTGGCTTTGGAGCAATGCTCGCTGGTGGCGAAAAGTGGGTTTGGCCATTGTGCTCGTCCTGAACTTTACGGCAGCGTGGTTCGCGCGACAGAACCATTTCGAGTGGATGTTCAATCCGCTGCCCAACGCGAAATATGCCACGATCAGCGACGCGGGATATATGACCGATTCCGATATGGTGCTGGCTGTAGAGGCCCAGGGCGAAGCCGTTGCTTATCCGATTCGGCTGATGGCCTACCACCATGTAATTCAGGACACCGTAGGACGCACTCCGCTGATTGCCACTTATTGAACGCTCTGTCACACCGGTCTGGTGTGGGAAACAACTGTAGACGGGCGAGTGCTCCATTTTCATCTCGCGGGGATCAACAATCAGAACTTCATCATGCGTGACGAAGAAACCGGCTCCTGGTGGCAGCAGGTTACCGGAGAAGCGGTCCTCGGCCCTCTGAAGGGTCATCAACTCAAACCTGTTTTCCACGATGAAATCTCTTTCGCCTTGTGGAAACGCGAGAAGCCACAAGGCCGAGTTTTACGTCCTGACGAACGAATCCTCGCCGCTGAGGAATACGCGCCGGCTAACTGGGAAGAGAGGATGGCCCGCGCGCCAGTGCTATCACAATTCAAAAAGGCGGGCCAGGATTTGGAACCGCGCGCGACCGTTATTGGCATCAGGCTAAATGGCGTGGCTAAAGCCTACCCTCTGACCACACTACAAAAGCAGAGTCCCATTGTTGATAGCATCGGCGGCGTGCCGGTGGTGATCGTGGTAGGCGAGGACAACCGATCAGTGCGTGCCTTTGAGAGCACGGTAGACGGGCGCAAGCTTGAGTTTTTCGTCAAGCCCGGAACCTCTCCGCTGCAATTAATCGACGGCGAGAACGGCAGTCTGTGGGACTTCTCTGGTCGCGCTACCGCGGGACCGCTGGCTGGACGCCAACTGAAAAAGGTGGCGGTGCTTGAGGACTATTGGTTTGACTGGAAGGCCTACAACCCCAGGACCAGTGTTTATGAAATTGGTCCGCGTTAGGGCCGGCTTTGGCGACCCAATCTTCTAATTCTTCGGTGGTGAAGACTGCGGCGATGGCGACGGCGATGGCGTTGCTTTCGCGAAGACTATGGCCGCCGCGGACGTAACTCCCTTCCCTTCCTGAACCGTAATCGACTGATTGGGCTTAATGTCAGTAATAGTGTCCCTTCCGCCGCTGGGCCAGGCGATTTCCAAAGTCAAGTTCTTCCCATCCTCAGGAGGCCCAAGGCCGAACACGAGCGGTAACTCGCTTTGCGAACAATAGCTGGATCCGGTCTTGACCATATTGAAAAGTTTCGCGCCCTTAGCAGTTTTTAAGGTAATCTTCGCCCCAATGCCATCGCGGTTTGATCTGGTTCCTACAGCTCTAACTCGAAGCAAATCGTTCTGATTGCCGTTTTCATTTCTCAGCAAGCGCGCGGGTCCGTTGTTTGCAGTGATCAAGAGATCAAGGTCGCCATCGTTATCAAAGTCACCATACGCCGCCCCCCGACCGACAATGGCCCGCTGCAACGCACGACCCAGCTTGCCCGTCATCTCTTCAAATTTTTTCTTGCCCTTGTTATGGAAAAGATGCGGCGGCTGCGCATACTTGACGTTAGGCTGGACCACACTAATGTCATCGGAAACGTGACCATTTGCCGCGAACACATCGAGTAGTCCATCAAGATCATAGTCAAAGAAGAACACTGCGAATGTCAGCGATTGCGCAGACATCTTGCC
>DASWDX010000430.1:0-5491 GCA_036395055.1 Pyrinomonadaceae bacterium
TCCAATTACGGGCGCAACGCCCAGCAGCGGAAAAAGATCGGCATTGACCACTGCACCGCGAAGCCTCGTCGAATCGCCGCGGCCTGTCATGATGAAATCGTTATCGTGATAGGAGGCCATGCGTTCGAACACATGATTTTGCTCGCGCCAATCAACAAAGTTTGGGTAGGAAGCAGCACCGCGCACGTAACCGCGAACAGAATCGGTTTCCCACACGTTCATCAACTGCTCAGAATTCGCAAAAGGCAACGGGCGCAGCAACACTGCGTTAACGACGCTAAAGATAGCTGTGTTCGCGCCGATGCCTAACGCGAGCGCAATCGTCGCCACGATGCTAAAGCTCGGCGCCTTGAGTAACATGCGTATTCCATAGCGGATATCTTGCCAGAACGTTTCCATGTTTTTCTCCCTAATTCATCGTCTTGATATCGAATTGCGTTTATCAGTCGGCGCTGCCCCCCTTTTGGTTTTGACGTCTTCTATTCGTAAATTAGCGCCACCATCGGATTCACTTTTGTCGCTCGCCGGGCCGGCAGGTAACACGCAACAAACGCCACGAAGGTCAGCAACAGTGCAATGCCCGCGTAAATAAACGGATCGGTCGGGCTTACGCCGTAGATCAAACTGGCCATCAACCGCGTCAATGCAAACGCTGCCCCTAACCCAATCGTGATGCCGACCAGAGCCAACATCATTCCCTTCTTCAAGACGAGCTGGAGTATGTCTCGCCTTTGCGCGCCCAATGCCATGCGTACCCCAATTTCCTGCGTGTGTTGCACGACGAAGTAAGCCAACACGCCATAGATTCCCAGTGTGGCAAGCAGTAGCGCCAGACACGCGAATATAGTCAGCAGAGTCATGCCAAGTTGGCGCGAGGCGATCTCCTCGCCAAGCACTTCGTCCATCGTGCGAACGTTTGAGATGGGTTGCTCCGGATCCACCTGGTGAATCTCATTGCGCACAGCGGCCACAAGGCTTAATGGGGCGACGGAAGTGCGTATAGCCAAGTCACGCGGTGCATAAAACCAATACTCGCCGCTCTGCTGATACGGAAAATACATTTCCGGCTTGACGGGTTCGTTAACGCCCATTTGCCGCACGTCACCCGCGATGCCAACAATGGTGACCCACGGCACCTCGTTATCATCCGGGTCACCCAACTTGAACCGCTTACCGATTGCGTTTTCGCCCGGCCAATATTGCCAGGCCATGGTTTCGTTAACGATCCCGACCGGAATAAACTTTTCGTTGTCACTGTCATTAAAAGAACGTCCCTGGCGAATAGGTATGCCCATCGTCTTGAGATAATCGACACTAACCTGGCGATGATTGGCGTCGTAAGCGAGCCCTCCCGCGGTTGCTTGCTCTATAGTCCGGCCTTCGATGGAAAAACCGTTGGTGCCGCCTTTTACTGCCAGAGGAACAGAGGTTGTGTAACCGGCGGATATGACACCGGGCAAAGACACCACGCGTTCCAACACTTGCTTGTAAAACGTCGCGCGCTGCTGAGCCTCTGGGAATTTATTGCGAGGGAGGACCGTACGCAATGTCAAAACATTTTCCGGAGTCAATCCCGAATACTGATCGCGCAACTTGAGGAAGGTTTGAATCAGCAGGCCCGCGCCTACCAGCAGAACGAGTGCCAGCGAAACCTCGGCAATCACCAACGCGCTACGCAGCCGGTTGCCGCCGGCGTTCAAACCCGAGCGGCCGCCACCCTGTTTCAGGGCTTCGTTCAAATCAATTTTCGCTACTTGAAATGCCGGCGCCAAACCGAAGATTAGTGCAGTCAACAAAGTAACGAGCAGCGTAAAGGCGAGCACTTTCGGATCCAAATTGAGTTTGGTCGAAAGGGCAAGACCATCTGGAACGAGTCGCTGTAGAAATGCAAAGCTCCATGAAGCGAGCAGCAAACCGCACGCTGAACCCGCCGCTGCCAGCAGCAAACTCTCAATCAGCAACTGCCGCAAGATATGTATTCGGCTAGCTCCCAACGCCGCGCGAACGGCGATCTCCCGCCGGCGACTAGCTGCACGTGAAAGTAATAGATTAGCGATGTTTGCGCAGGCAATTAGCAGCACGAAAGCAACCGCAACCAACAATACGAGCAGGGGCCGGCGCACATCTCCGGCTATCTCATCACGAAGCGGCAACACGAAAGCGCTAATCCGTCCTGCGTCGTCCGGATGATCATGAGCAATCCGTTGCGTAATCGTGCGAACATCCGCGTCCGCTTGTGCCACGCTCACCCCTGGCTTCATGCGCGCCACTGTTTTCAGGTAATGATTACCGCGAGCGGCCAAACGTTCTGACGTAAAAGCAATCGGCACCCACAAGTCGACATGTTTATCCAAAAATTGAAAACCGGCGGGCATCACTCCAACCACTGTATATTTCTCACCATTGAGCAGAAGCTCGCGGCCAATGATATTTCGTTCGCCACCATAGCGTTGCTGCCAGAGACCGTAGTTCAGCATGACAACTTTATTTGCCTCCGGCTTGTCCTCCTCAGGCAGGATGACGCGGCCCAATGCGGGCTTGACGCCGAGCAACGGAAAGAAATTGGCCGTCACGCCGAAAGCTTCCACCTTTTGCGGCTCCCCATCGCCTGTCAGATTGAAACTCCGCAAGTCCGTTGCGGCTATATCTTCAAAAACCTGGTTCTGGGTTTTCCAGTCGACATAGTTAGCGGGCGCCGGCGTGTTCCGGGGAAACCCGGCAAACGAAGCATCTTCCCAAACCATCACCAGCCGGTCCGCATCGGCGAACGGTAAGGGTCGTAGCAGCACTGCGTTGACCACACTGAAAATAGCTGTGTTGGCACCGATGCCGAGTGCAAGGGTGGCCATGGCAATAGAGGTGAACCCCGGACGCTTCAGCAAGCTCCTGATTCCGTAGCGAATGTCTTTCAGTAATGTTTCCATAATGCGATTCCCAAATGTAAATTTCCGAGTGGATTTGGTCCCACGCGAATTCAAGTTCGAGGTGCAACTTAAGTGTTTTTCTCAGATCATGTTAACTCTCATTAACACTTGGCTTCAGCCAGGTGTTTGCAGCACAAGCAGGAGTGAGAAACCGTTTAAACGGTTTCAGAATTAGTTGTGCATTCCGGTTCACGTGGCTGACTGAAGCCAGGTGTTAATGAGAGAAGTACCATAGCCTTTCCGACTGAAGATGCAGTTGCACTTCAAACTTGAATCCACCCCAGGTTTTTGGTCTTGGGTCTTTGTAGCGTTCCTCGCTCGTACCGTTTGTGAATGCTAAGACCAAAGACCTAAGTCCCAAGGCCGAAGACCCAAAACCTGGACAAAACTTTCACTCGTAGCGCAACGCTGCCAGCGGATCTACTTTTGTTGCTCGTCGGGCCGGCAGGTAACAAGCCAACAACGCGATGCAAAACAAAGTGCTGACAACAAGCACGAAGGTGGTCGCGTCCGTCGTCTGGACTTCGTAAAGCAAACTTCGCAGCAGCCGCATCAAACCAAGCGCCGCCACCACTCCAATCGCGATGCCTAGCATGGCCAGCGTGAGTCCTTGTTTAAGCACCATCTTCAAAATGTCGGAAGTCTGCGCCCCGAGGGCCATTCGTACCCCGATGTAATGTGTCTGCTGGCTGACGGAGAAGGAAACGACTCCATAGATGCCGATGGAAGCAAGCAACAGTGCAACACCGGCAAAGATGCTAATCAGCAACGCCGGAAAACGTCGCATGAAGGCTGCCGGCGACGTACTAATCAAATCCTCCATAGCGCGAACGTTGAAGATTGCGACGTCCGGTTCAAGCGTGCGGATTTCGTTGCGAATCGCCGCTGCGAGGGCCGTTGGGTCTCCGGTTGTGCGAACGACAAGGTTCGTGCCCAAAGCCGGAGCCTGGCGATACGAGTAATAGATAACGGGCTTGATCTGCTCATCCAATCCGCCGATCTTGACATCGCCCACTACACCGATGACCTGGAGTGGCGGCGCTTGGCCTGCCGTATAAACTAGTCGGCGTCCGATGGGATCGCGACCGGAAAACACTCTATCGGCCAGGCTCTTGCCGATAATTACGACGCCCGGAGCATCCGCTTTGTCACGTTCATCGAACATACGTCCGGCGATGATCGGAACGCCGAGGGTTTGAAAATACGTCTCATTGACAATGCGGAAGTTAGCTTCGATCGCCTGTCCTGGTTGCGGAATTGGATCCCCTTCGATGTTGAAGCGGGTTGTGTTTCCGCCTTGCAGCGGCAGATTGTCTACCGTGCCCACACCGCTAACGCCCGGCAGCGATTGCACACGCTCTTTCAGTTGTTCGTGGAAAGCCACCTGGCGATTGGCGTCAGCATATTTTTCCGGAGGTAACACGACGGTCATCGTCAGCAAATTCTGTGGATCAAATCCCACATCAGCCTGCAACAGCCGCAGCAGACTTTTCATCATCAATCCCGCGCCGACGAGCAAGACCACCGCCAATGCAATTTCACTCATGACCAAAACGCTGCGAAGACCATGTCCGGGCGCCCCGGCAGTATTTCTACCGCCTTCCTTGAGTACCTCGTTCAGATCCAGACGCGAAGACTGCAGCGCCGGTGCGAGCCCGAAAATAATTCCGGTCAGCAGCGAAAGCCCGAAAGAGAATGCGAGAATGCTCGCGTCAATGTGTAGAGATTTGAGAAACGGCAGTGCGTTCAGTTGGTTTTCCGGCAGCACCGCAATGAGAGCGGCGATGCCCCAGTAGGCAACGAATAGGCCGGCCACGCCGCCCACTAACGACAACAATACTGATTCGGTCAGTAGTTGCCGGATCACGCGCCAACGGCTCGCACCAAGCGCGACGCGAATGCCAACTTCCTTCTGCCGGGACAGGCTTCGGGTTAGAAGCAGACTGGCGACGTTTGCGCAGGCAATCAGCAGCACAAATCCGACTGCAGCCAGCAAAACCAGCAGAATCGGTTTGACCTGTCCAACAACTTGTTCCTGCAGCGGGACCAGCTTAAGTCCCGTGCCCGCGTGTGATTCTTTGTATTCCTGTTCAATACGACCGGCAATGGCGCTCAACTCTGATTGGGCCTGCTCAACCTTTACACCTGGTTTGAGTCTCCCGATGAGATTGGTTCCGTGCATGAAACGCCGCGACAGTTGGGTTTCGGTGGGCTGATAGGGTCGCCACAAATCGGCAGGTCGAAATGCAAACTGAAAACTCGCGGGCAATACACCAACAACGGTGTAACTGTCGCCGTTGAGCGTTAGAGACTGGCCAATGATTGCTTTGTCGCCGCCGAACCTCCGCTGCCACATTCCATAAGTCAATACAGTTACTCGTGGCGCGCCGGGCTTGTCTTCGCCTGGCTGAAAGGTGCGGCCGAGGATCGGTTCGACTCCGAGCAGCGAAAAGAAATTCGCCGAGGCGCCTGGAGCGAGAACGCGTTCCGGTTCGCCGCGCCCGCTCATAATCGCGCCGCCTCCGGTGTATGCCGCGACACCCTCGAGCACCTGGTTCTTCTGATAG
>DASWDX010000431.1:0-8150 GCA_036395055.1 Pyrinomonadaceae bacterium
GCCAACGAGAGCATCGTGTAGTCGATCCCATCCCAATCGCCGATGAAAGGATCGACAAAGTAGAGAACCAGAACTACTCCGGCCAAAGCGGGCACAAACCACCAAGGCCACGCTCGCCAGAATGAGAGCGACGACGAGGCAGCACTGGTTGCTGCTACGCTGGCTGGTTTGCAAACTTCTTCAGACGTTACCGGCGTGTTTGTCGTTGGGTGTGCCTGGTTCAACGAGTTGAGTTTCGACCGCAGGTTCCGGTCTCTTTACCATCTTTACGCGATTACCCTGCGCATTGTACTCAACTTCGTCCATGATGTTGTAGATAAGCAGGACGCCGCGCCCGGAAGACTTGAAAAGATTTGCCGGATCGCGCGGGTCGGGTATTGTCTGCACGTCGAAGCCTTCTCCTTCATCTTCAATCGTGAAACAGGCCTCCTTGGGCGACAACTCGGCGCCGACGCGCACCAGCTTGGTGGGATCGTTTTTGTTTCCGTGCTTGACGGCGTTGACGAATGCTTCATCAAGCGCAATGAACAGATTGGATCTTTCAGGAGCAATCAGGCCCAGCTTAGCGACTCGCGCCAGCAGGTATTGCAACACCCCGTTCATCAGGGCGATGTCGCTGGGTAATTCAAATTCAATTTTCTCATGAGTGTGAGAAAGCAGGTTGGGATCGTCCACGTAACGAAGCTTGTAAGAGAGCGTCTGTTCGACTATCTCGCGCAGCTCATCCTGTTGATAAGGCTGGCGCACATAGTTTGTTGCCACCATCTTAAAAGCTTTGACTATGACAGGCTCGGTGGCATTTGAGCTGACCGCCGTCAACAATTGGCGACGATGTAGTTCGTTGACTGGCCGGCCGTTTGACTTCTCTCCGGAATCCGCAGTTGCTGGCCCAGTTGGCTGACTGCCTGACTGGCTATCCTCCTCTGTCAAGTCGCTGATGATGACATCAAACTGGTCGAGGTCATTGCGGCTGAGGGCCTCTTCTCGATCGCCGGTTACGACAGCTTCACAGCCGAGGCTGCCAAGCACGTCCTCAAGTATGGCACGCAGCTCATCGTTGTTGTCGACGATGAGAATTCTACGTTTCCGCATCCCACTCCAATCTGCCGATGATAGTTAAGGAGAGAATGGAAGCCCTGATATTCCTAGCCGCTTTCGCGCTTCCAAAGCACTTTACGACTTTTCGGGCCGCTACGTTCGAAATATATCACTACGAAGCAGGAAGTGACGAGGGATATGTACAACGTCCAACGTCCAACGTCCAATGTCCAATGTCCAATGTCCTATTCTCCAAACTCGACTGTCAAACGTATCACGCTCAATGCCAAAGAGTTGTCTTGCGACGTTGGACATTGGACATTGGACTTTGGACGTTTTTATCGTGTTACACTCGCGTCCTGTCCTACATGGCCAAACACGGCAAACTTCAGATAGCGCTCGAATATGCACTCGCGCGGGCAATTCTTTCCGGCCTCGGCGTGTTGCCACGCCGGCTGGCGATAGCTGTAGGCCTTTCAATTGGACGCGTGGCTTACCTTCTGCCGGGTAATCTCCGGCGCACTGGAAGACGCAACCTCGAGATCGCTTTTCCGGAAATGCCGGAGCGGGATCGAAAACGGTTGCTGCGCGGCTGCTTCCTGAGCCTGGGCCGGCTCCTCGGAGAGTTTAGTCAACTGCCACATGCTACTCCGGAGAAACTGCGCAAGCTGATCGAGTACGACGAAGTTGGTCTAAGTCACTTGAGGGAAGCGGAGAGGAATAAGCGCGGGGTTATTTTCTTAACCGGACACCTCGGTGTTTGGGAACTGCACAGCTTTGGTTGGTCCGCGCTTGAGTATCCGCTCAGCTTTTTGGTTCGCCCGCTCGACAATCCGCGCATCGAAGAAATGATCGAAAACGTTCGGACGAGGTTTGGCAACCGCGCGATAGATAAACAAAGTGCGGCCCGGCAGTCGCTGCATGTGTTGCGCGAAGGCGGCACGCTCGGCATCCTCTCCGATCTCAACACACAGACACGTGAAGGAGTATTCGTTCCGTTCTTTGGAAAGCTGGCCTGCACAACAGCGGGCATTGCGACGCTAGCCTTGAAGACCGATGCGGTGGTGATTCCAACCTGCGCCGTGTGGGACAAAAGGCGGAAACGCTACTTCTTCCACGGCGATCCGCCAGTTGAGTTGGTGCGTACCGGTGATCACAACAAAGACATCGAGGTGAACACCGCTCGCTTCGCGGCGGCGGTTGAGCGTATGGTCCGTCTTTACCCTGATCAGTGGCTTTGGATTCATAAGCGCTGGAAAACGAGGCCGCCGGGGGAACCGGATGTGTATCAGTAAGGGGGGAATGGGGGAATAGGGAAATGGGGGAACAGGGAAATGGGGAAACAGGGGAATGGGGGAACAGGGGAATGGGGGAACAGGGAAATGGGGGAACAGGGAAATGGGGGAACAGGGGTAAAGGTGAAAGGGGAATAGGAACTGGTTGGTCGACTCTTATTATTTTCTATTCAGCCCCTTTCCCCGTTACCCTTTACCCCTGTTCCCCCATTTCCCTGTTCTCCCTTTACCCTTTACCCTTTACCCTTTACCCTTTCCTCCATGCAAGCTTCCGCCGAACAAGAGTTCAAGGGTGCGCATGCCGCCGAGGAAACGATCACGCGCGCTTACAAATTTGCGAATCTCTCTTCCTATCCGCCAAAGAAGAGGTTCCTGATTCGCGCGGCGGATCTCGCGTTCTTCCTCTTAATCAAAGTAATCGGGCGGACAATTCGTTGGCAGGTGACCGGCTGGGAAAACTGGGAGGCCGCTATGCGCGATGGCCAGGTCCCGATCTACACCTTCTGGCACAACCGCGTGTTTCTCGCAACCTACTTCTGGCAAAAGCGCCGCATCGTCGTGATGACCTCACAGAGTTTCGATGGCGAATACATCGCGAGGTTTATTCAAAGATTTGGTTACGGCGCTGCCCGGGGTTCAAGTACCCGCGGCGCTGTCGGCGCGATCATAGAGATGACGCGGCTAATGCGCGCCGGATCCCCGACCGCATTTACTATCGACGGCCCGAAGGGTCCACGTTACGTCGCCAAAATGGGGGCCGTATTATTGGCAAAAAAGACCGGGCAGCCGATTCTTCCCTTTACGATCACCGGGCGACATTGGGAGGCGAAACGAAGCTGGGACGGATTCCAGGTTCCCTTGCCTTTTTCGCGGGCACGTGTCGACATTGCACCTCCAATCTACGTTCCTGCAGATACTGACGACGAAGGACTCGAGGCAAAACGCGACGAACTGCAGGCAGCGCTGGATACAATCAATCAAGCGGTATAGAACTGGATGCATGGTAGATAAACAGCCACTGCAAAATACGCAAAGGTGCCGCAATCCGGCGGGGGCAAGCCCACCTTCCTTACCTGAGAGACTCCCAAGCTTGCGTCACTCATTGTCGTTGAACGCCCTTGACGTATGCGATCCGAAGTCGACTCTAATCAGCTCTCGCGAATTGCTCTTCGTGAGCAGAGTCAACCAGCACCATTCCCACAACGTCTCTCGGATACATGCTCGCGTACCTCGCATTCTTAGCGCCGAAGTGGGAACAGATTCGCCAGGAACTGCAAACAAGACCTGGTGCACCGCTCGGCCAGAGGCAAACAGATAATAGCGACCAGGAGCGGGCACTTCATCCAGCGCGACGAGCCGGAACTGGTTGTAAGTTCTATTCGAGAAGTGATTGATGCGACGCGCAAACAGAAGTAAAAACCAGGGTGTGGCAGCGTCAACCAAACAATGTCTGAGATGGATGTACAGGATTTTCGCAGCGGCTACGTCGCCTTCATCGGCAGACCGAACGCGGGCAAGTCTACTTTGTTGAATCAACTTATCGGTCAGAAGATTGCGGCCGTTTCCGACAAACCACAGACGACGCGTTTCAAGATTCAGGGGATTATCACCCAACCGCAAGGTCAAATTGTTTTGGTTGACACGCCCGGAGTACACAAGCCTGGCTACGAAATGAACCGGCGCATGATGGCGACGGTGCAGGATGCGCTGTTGGGCGTGGATCTCGTCTGCCTGATACGGGATGCGTCTGTCTCCACCGGTGCCGGTGATAAGTTTGTCCTCGAGCTGGTCCAGCGATCGAAGAAGCCGGCACTACTACTGCTCAACAAGATAGACAAACTCAAAGACAAGGCCGCGCTGTTGCCGCTGATCGACTGGTACCGAACGGAATATGATTGGCGCGAGATTATTCCCATCTCGGCCTTGCGAGGAAATGTGGGGGATGTCCTGCCAGCCGAAATGATCAAAAACTTGCCCGGAGGGGAGCCGTTATTTGGCGAAGATGAGTTGACTGATCAATCAGTGCGCACAATGGTTGCCGAAATCGTGCGGGAGAAGATCCTACAAACCACTGGCGATGAGATCCCTTACGTAACGGCGGTGGCCACGGAGAAATGGGAAGAGGTGCGCGAAGACTTTACGCGTATCCACTGCGCTATCTTCGTAGAAAGACCTTCGCAAAAAAAGATCGTAATCGGCAAAGGTGCGGCGCGTTTAAAAGAGATTGGTATCGAGGCGCGGCAGGACATTGAAGGTCTGCTGGGACATCGCTGTCATCTGGAGTTGTTTGTGAAAGTTGAAAAAGACTGGCGGGATAAAGAGGGACTGCTGGACGACCTCGGCATCCGCCAGGGGTAGGTCAGGTCGGTTGGCGTTTGTTAGGCCGCTATCACTTCGTTGATAAATTTCGACTTGGCGGTGTGGTATTTGGCGCGGCTGTTGCTGAACTTTCTGCTTAGCTCTTCCTTCAGCTTTCCATACTCTTGTGCTAGTTCTGGATCACTTCTCAAACGATCGCGGAAGCACAAATTGTTTGTCCATTCAGCGCTTCCGTATTCGACGACATGAAGCAGGTGTGTGCGCGCCACACCCTTCCCAAATACATAATCGTTCGCAATATCTGCCTGCGCAATATAGTCATAGCCGATAGCCTCCAGCGCTGCCTTGCACAGCAGAGCTTTCTCAAGTTGCGCAACACCAGCCATCATATCAAGAATAGGCTTAGCTTTAATTCCAGGAATCGCGGTGCTGCCGATATGCTGGAGATCAAGAATGAGATGGCCGACAGCTGCCACAATCCGTTTCTCTTCTTCGCGGTAGAGTTCAGCCCACAGCGTAGTGTAGTCGTTAAGGCGAACGACAGTGTTTTCAAGTCCTGGTACACTGTGGCTGTGGCTGCTCTCTTTGCTCATAATTCTTTCGGCAGAATTGCTGCATATCAACGTTAGAGTTGAGTAGCGATTTGCCAAACGTTGCCGAACGGGTCTTTGACCATCCCACGACGATCGCCATAGGGTAAATCTTTTGGCTCTTCAAGCGACACGGCGCCAGCTTCCAGCGTACGCTGGTAGGTCGTGTCGACGTCGTCAACATAGAGGTAGAGAAATGCAGGCATCGCGTCACGGGGGCCAACGCTGCTTACGCACTCTACGCCGTTTGTTTCAACCCACTCAATGATAACTGGGAAAGGAAGGGTACAGGTTAGCGCGTGCTGCGTGCCACTCATTAAATGGAGTGCTTCACTTTCAATCGCCAGGAAGGTTTAGGTCCGAAGGACCGGCAGTTAGTAGCCCCGTCCGTCAGGGCGGGGACTTCATCCTCTCCATAGTCCAGAGGCCCCCGGAAGATCGAGGCGCCGGCACAAACCCTGTCGCACCTTCGGCGCTCAGGTAACTCACCGTCGCGGTTACCCGCCCTCACGGACGGGGCTATTAACTGCCAGTCCTTCGGACCTGGGAGTTCAAACTGAACCAGTATCCATGAGCTCACCCTCGCTTCTCAAATCTTTGTAGTTTATTCTCGCCCGTTAAGTCCGCTTGTTCTTCTGAAGAAAGTTCCAGGCAAAGAAAAAGCGTGAGTTCCACAAAGGAGGATAATTCAGCAGGCCTTTGGTATGCGCTCGATGTTGAGGTGCAGGCATCTGCACGCGAGGCAGTCGAGTATGCGCTTATGGAAGCCGGGGCGTTGGGAACGGAGACAAACGAGCATGAAGACAAGCTCGTTCGCGTCACTGCTTATTTTGAGCACATGCCAAACCGCGAATCAGTGCGGGCTGAGATGGCAGAAGCTCTGCGCGTTTACGGTTTATCTTCCTCTTCCGTAAGAGAAATGAAAGTTCGCGAAGTGGCGGATGAAGACTGGCTGGGCGAATGGAAGAAAAGCTGGCAGCCCGTGGGGGTTGGTGAGCGTTTCATAATTGCGCCGCCCTGGGCTGAGATTTCCGATTACCGGGATCGGATTGTAATTCGCATCGAGCCGGGCATGGCCTTCGGCACTGGAACGCATGAGACTACCCGTCTCTGCCTCGCCGCTATCGAGAAGTATTTTGCCGGTGGAAGTTTTCTCGACGTAGGAACGGGAACGGGAATACTTGCCATTGCGGCGGCGAAACTTGCGGGGTCCCCACGCGGGCAGCCCGCGTGGGGTGCTGGGCTTTTTCCCGAGGCGCGCATTGAGGCTTGTGATACTGATGCGGATGCAGTAGCGATCGCGCAAGAGAATGCGCGTCTGAACGGCGTTGCCGAAAAGATCACTTTTCGCGTTGGCACTGTTGAAGAGGAGACAGGCTCCGCGGATGTTGTCTGCGCGAATCTGACCGCAGACGTCATCGTCCGGCTGTTGCCCTCGCTCCTAGCCGTCACGTGCGGACATTTGATTCTTTGCGGAATTCTGGATACACAGTTAGAAGCTCTGAAAGTTCGCTTACTTGAATGCGGAGTGAGCGCGCCGTGCGAGATCATTCAAGACGGCGAGTGGATTGCTCTGGTTCTTTAGACACAGATAGCTTTATCAGGAAGCAGATGGTTCTCTGGTCCGATAGGACCGCAATGCTTATAGCACTGCGGCCTAACCAACATCTTTTGCGGAGTGAAGTCTTCGGACTTCACTCCGCAAAGCAGAGGGATTCGACCTGAGTCCTATAAACATTTCGTTCCTAACGGAACTAAGACCATTTGATTGATTCTAATGGCGACACAATGAAAGTTACCCTTGTTTACAACTGAAATCCCGACTGACAACATGAGATCCGGAACCTGAAATCTGACTTTATGACTCGCCGCAGATTCTACGCGCCGCCATACGCCTTCGATGCAAATCTCCAGAGCGTGACGCTGGCGACCGAGGAAGCGCGACACTTGCGCGATGTACTGCGTCTCAAGCCCGGTGACGAAGTGTATGTTTTCAACGGCGCCGGGAGAGAGTTTCATTGCCTTGTGGAAGAGAGCCGGCGAGATCGCGCTCAGCTCAAAGTCATTTCGGAAGTGGATCCCGCGCGCCCCGAATCACCACTAAGGTTAACTCTGGCGGTCGCTCTGCTGAAGGGAGAGAAGTTTGACCTGGTGGTACAAAAAGCGACGGAATTGGGTGTCGCGCGCCTGGTGCCGATAGTGACGAAGCTCGCCGACATTCGCTTGCGCGACGAATCGGACGCCGCTAAGCGGGTTGGGCGCTGGCAGCGCATCGCGCTAGAGGCAGCCAAGCAATCCGGACGGGCCGTTATTCCCGAGATCACCAGCCCCAGGTCTTTTGAATCCCTGCTTCAAAACGCTGCGCGCAATTCTCAATCCTCCGTGGCCACAAGCGAGCGGAACTGTCTGCTGTTTTCGGAGCGCGATGGCCAAACGATACTGCAAGCAAAGGAGACGTTGACGGCGACCGCATCCTCACTAACTGCGCTTGTTGGCTCCGAGGGTGGCTGGACGGACGAGGAGATCACTAGGGCGCGGCAGGCAGGGTGGACAATCGTTACGCTTGGCGGGCGTACGCTGCGAGCGGAGACTGCCGCAATCGCGGTCACTGTTTTACTCCAGCACATCGCCGGCGATCTAGTTTGAGACTAGCCAAAATGGCCGCGGATCTGCGCGGATGCGCGCAGATCAAGACGAGAACTTTTGGAAATTGTTTTGCTGATATCCGCGTCCATCTGCGTTCATCCGCAGCTGGTCTGCGGCGGGTCAACAGTGAGGCAGTTAGAAGATGGGCCGCAATAAATACATTGTCTTCGTCACCTTGTTGTTGCTGATTGTTCTCGTGGTTGCGTTCACCATCCAGATTCGAAGACTACAAAAGCAGTTACGCTCGTCAGTTCGGATCGTT
>DASWDX010000432.1:0-2745 GCA_036395055.1 Pyrinomonadaceae bacterium
CTTATCGAGCACGTGCTCCTGGAACCATTCAAGCCAAAGGTAGATGACCGGCGTCACAAACAGCGTAATCAGTTGGGAGAAAATCAGACCGCCCACGATCACCAGACCTAGCGGGCGGCGCGATGCGGCGTCCTGGCCGAATCCAAGCGCAATCGGCACCGCGCCCATGAGCGCGGCAAAGGTAGTCATCATAATGGGGCGAAACCGTTCCATGCTGGCTTCGTGAATGGCCGAGCGCAGATCCCAGCCTTCGTCGATTCGTTGCAAGGCAAAATCGACAACCATGATCCCGTTCTTCTTCACGATACCTAACAACAGGAAAAGTCCGATCACACTGTAAAGCGAGAGCACTGAGTGAAAGAGGTACAATGTGGCCAGGCCTCCGACTAACGCGGGGACAATCGCCGGGAACAAGACCGTGAAAGGGTGCACATAGCTTTCGTAAAGAATTCCCAAAATCACATACATAACAAAGACTGCGGCGAGCAGCAGCAGAGGCAGCGAGTGGAAAAGTTGCCGGAACACGAGTGTTTCGCCCTGGAAGATGCCCTGTACAGTCGGATGTTGCGGATGGATTTGCGCGAAGGCGTCCTCGATCACCTTGGTGGCATCGCCAATGGCGACGTTTGGCAATAAGTTGAAGTTGAACGTGACGCTGGTGAACTGATTCAAATGGTTCACAGCCTGCGGGCCGATAACTTCCTTTGTCGATGTTACAACACGCATCGGGACTAGATTTGACATGTTACCTGTGGTCGTAACTATGGTTCCGCCGCCCGCGCCGCTCGCGCTGAAATTGCCGCTGGTGCCGCCGCGGACGTAGAGATCGTCCAAGTCGTCAGGGTGCGCCCGCTCTTTGTCTTTGACTTCGAGAATGACCTGATATTGGTCATCCGGTTGCTTGATGAGATAGACATAGTTTTGTGAGTAAGCGTTGCGCAACAGGCTTTGAATTGCAGAAGTAGAAACGCCGTAGGTTGCAGCGCGGTCCCGGTTGATGTCGATCCTAAGATTTGGCGTGTCGTGGTAGTAATCGGAGCGGACACTGGCGAATCCTTTAAACTGCTGGAGTTTTTCCATCAGTTCGTCGGCTACGGCATAAACGTCCTCCGGCACAATGCCGCTAATAGTGTAGGCGTACTGCCCCTGGTTCTGGCTCGTGGCGCCGACACTGATTTGCAAGACCGGGCTGGGCGTTAACACGGCTGCGATGCCAGGAATGGAGCCGAGGGACTTTTGTAGTCGTAAAATGATTTGATTAATAGGCGGGCGCTCGCTGCGTGGCTTCAGAAAGAGAAACATCAGGCCCTGCGACAATGCGCTGCGCGAGGAGAAACCAGCCAGTGTGAAAAATTGTCCAACGGCTGGATCCTCTTGGAGCTTCTTATTGACCTCCGCTTGATACGCCCGCATCTGCGCAGGAGACGAGCCTTCCTGCGCGATGAACACGCCGCGAATGAAACCGCTATCGCCCGGCGGCAATAATGTGAATGGCAGATGCGTAAAAAAGAACCAGAGACCGAGGATGCAGATGATCAAGATCGGTACGGTGAGCCATGCGCGGTCCAGAAACCAGTCGAGCCCGCGACCGTACGCAGCGATCACGCGTTGGATGAAATTGCTCGTGTGCCGTTCCATCCAGGCGCGTTTGTGCCCGGCTTTGCGTTCGCCCAAAATGCGCGCACACATCAAGGGCGTGAGCGTCAACGACACAAGACCCGAAGCAAGAATGGCCACGATGATCGTGACGGAGAACTCGCGGAAGATGCGGCCGAGAAGTCCAGGGATGAAAACCAGCGGAATGAAAACAGCGGCTAGCGAAAGGGTCATCGACAGGATGGTGAAAGAAATTTCGCCGGCGCTATTGAACGTCGCTTTCAAAATCGACTCCCCGTGCTCGGCCCGGCGTACCACGTTTTCCAAAAACACAATCGCATCATCGACAAGGAAGCCGATGGCCAACGTCAGCGCCATGAGAGTGAGATTGTTGATGGAGAAATTGAGCATGTACATCACGGCCACCGTGAGCAGCAACGACATTGGCAATGCCACAGCCGGAATTAGCGTGTCCGTGGCGCGGCCGAGAAAAACGTAGATGACCAGTACCACGAGCACGAACGCGATGATCAGTGTCCATTTCACTTCGTCAGCGGAATTGACAATGGTTTGCGATCGGTCAAACACCGGCGTGAATTTGATCGAGCCCGGCAAGCTCGCGCGCAGTTCAGGGAATAGCGCTTTCACAGAGTTGGCCACTTCCACTGCGTTTGCGCCCGCCTGCCGCGAAACCGCAAGCACAACTACCGAGCCAGGCGGATTAAAGCCGCGCACCCAGAAAAAGCGCGAGATGCGTTCGTCCTGCACGCTTTGACGAACATCGGCGACGTCACGAAGATAAACCGGCGAACCGTTTGGGTTACGCGCCACGATCAAGTCGCGATAGCCCTCGGCCTTGTCGATCTGCCCGTTCGGTTGCAGCACAAAGGTACGATGCGTGCCATCGAATTGCCCCGCGCCGGAATAGACCGTGCCCGATTTAATCCCGCTCGCCAGATCGTCCATCGTCAGGCCGCGCGCAGCAAGCGCCGAAGGGTCAGCCTTGACCCGAATCGCGCCTTGCACTCCATAAATATTCACTTGTGAAACACCGGGCAGGATGTTGATGCGCTGAGCGACCGCAGTGGACGCGTACTTGTACAGGTCCCAGTCCGTGAGCGTATCCGACATCAGAGCTAACAAGTAAAC
>DASWDX010000433.1:0-4032 GCA_036395055.1 Pyrinomonadaceae bacterium
TCTGTCGCCCGAAATCCATTCGGACCATACATTGGGTGCGCGAAAACTGCAGAGAGGAACGCATTGCCGACGATCTCAAGTGTAGCTGTGACCGCGCGCCAGACACCCGCCTGAACAGACGGAATCAACCACAGCGTCGTCGGCTGTTGTAGCCTGCCGCACCGGTACACAAGGTCGCATGCCAACTCGGCATACCCGGCGAGAGGCGTGGCAAGCAGGATGTGTCGAGCCTGTTGAAGGAGGCGGGCATGCTCTTCGCGCGGCGTTTCGCGCTCAATCGTCACAACGTTTCCGATCCCGAGGATCGGCAGGATATCGTGTTGCAGGAATTGGCCAAATTCTCCTTGCCCACCAATAATCAGTACGGCATTGCGGTCTTGAGACACCATCACCTTGCTTTACCCGGACAGATTTTTCTCTTGGCTGTTAGCATGTCCATTCCTATCTCCGAAATCAAACTTTTTTCTGCGCAGTCACCGCGCGCATTCAGTCTCTCCGCCGTGAACATTTTTGAAAAACCGAAACCCGCCGCCCTTTAGTTCGACGCCTCAGTTTGAGGAAGGTGAAGTGCCCAAATACCATTCTCAGAGAAATGTCAGAACGATTAAGGACTCGCAACGAAGAGTTGATAGCTTCGCCCACTCTCGCCCGCGTCTCAATAGCAGATTCTAAAATGTCCCCACTAGTGCTCCTCTCGTGGTCCATCACATACGTAACCGGGAGATGTCTCGCAAAGTATGACGTCATAACTGTCAATTAACGGCATGGCGATCGCTTCCAGTTCGTTCTTCCATAATGCGCCTTCATAGAAAGCGTTCTTCATTCGTTCACGTTCATCAAGCGAAGGAAAACTGCGCAAGAAAACGAATTTGTTCGGATTTTCGAGATCAAGCAAGGGGCCGAGTATTTTCATCCCATGTGAGCGTAGCGCCGGTATGGACCGCGTTTCGAAGAACTTGATGAATTCCTCGCGGCGGCCCGGCTTGATCCTATAACTTCGGACTTCTACTATCATTGGTGACCTCCAAACGGATCCCAAAGGAATCGGTATAGCAACCTGATCAATCACGTTATCCGAGACTATAATCTCCGCTATGCGCTCCATCAAGAAGGCACCTGCAAGTAACCATTCGCGCACCCGGATACGCCCTGGGCCGTCCTAATCCAGTGGGTGGCTGTCCCCTGACTGCTGCGCTGGCAGCGATCGGCGGTAAATGGAAATTGATCATCGCGTACTGGTTAGCGGACTCACCGAAACACTTCGCGGCTCTTCGGCGCCTTATGCCCGGCATCTCGCAGAAAGTTCTCACTCAGCAACTCCGCGAGCTCATGAGTGATGGGCTGGTGCATCGCCAGCCGCAGGGCGCAACTCCGGCTCCAGTCGAGTACTCGCTGACGGACTATGGTCGATCAATGTTGCCATTGGTTGAGGATGTTCGCCTGTGGGGCCGAGCCCACATGGAGCGTTTGACTTTTCAGCCTGGTGGGCCTACGAATGATTCAGCATCGTCCGGATGACGCCGAATCCGAGCACGTATTCGGAATCGTGCAGTTTCAGATGAACCTATGGCGTTAGGTTGAGCCGCTCAAGCAGAGCTGAGAAGCGCTGGTCAGGGCGAAGCGAATCGAACACGGGATTTACTTCAAGCATACCCATCCCCCAGGACTTGTCCACATAAGCCTTATCAAGCGCCTCGAACGCTCGATCCTTCTCATCAAGGCCTGTATAGGCCACTGCTATAGGAAACGGTGAAACATATTTTTTGTTTGACAGCTCGCCCAACTCGTCGAGTATCTTCCGCGCTTCGCTTCTCTTTCCCGCCAGACCATACGCGTACGCGAGTAATGCTCGGGAATCCGGATTGGCTTTTGCTTTTTGAAGCTCCGAGATGCCTTCGTCATACATCTTCTTTTGCAAATAGGACAAACCGATGATCATGTGCGCTACAGCGAAATTCGGATCGAGTTCCAACGTCTTCTGCGAGGCCAGGATCGCCTCGTCGTACTGTCGCGCGAGATAAGAAACAAATCCGATATTTGAGTTGGTCCAAAGCGAAAGGGGATCAATCTCCTGCGCTCGTTGAGCCTCTCGAATGGCCTCTTGCGAGCGCCCCATAAATGCCAAATGTTGAGAGTACCAATTGTGGGCCATCGCATAGTTTGGGTTTAGTTCAATGGCTCGCTTAAATCGCTTCTCGGCTTCCATCCAGTCCCAATAATAATTCATCAGGACAAAACCCAGTGATGCCTGAGCCTCGCCGAGCATTTCATCGATCTCCAAAGCTCGTGTCGATGCTGCCCGTGCCTTTGGGTAAGAGTCTTTCATCTGAATCAAACCATAGCTTCCAAGTTGGGCATAGGAGTCAGCCAGTCCGGCGTAGGCCAGCGCGTAATTTGGATCTTTTTCGAGCGCCTGTTGGAAATACTCCATGCTTTTCCTAAAATCTGCTTCCGTTGATTTGTTCAGAAAGTAACGACCCTTGAGATAAAGCTGATAAGCCTCGGTGTTGGCTGTGTAATGCTTCTTCAGTAAATCTCGCTCGTCGCCTGTCAGTCTTATGGCCAGTGCTTCTGCTACTTGTTCGGAGATCGAATCCTGAACCAGAAATATGTCTGTAGATTTTTCATCGAACTTATCCGCCCAAAGCTGCGCACCGTCTCCTACCCTCAGCAATCGCACCGTAACTCTGATTCGGTCACCAAGCTTTTGTATAGTTCCATCCAGGACAGCATCTACTCTCTGCTCTCGACCGGCCGCGATGGAGTCCTGCTCAAGCTCCGTGTACTTACGCACCGCAGTTGTCGGCCGGACTATGATCTGATCGATATTACCGAGTCTGGTAATTAACGTATCGGCCATGCCCAGTTCGACTGACTCATCGCGCTCAGCGGCTACGAGGGGCTTGAATGGCAGTACTGCAATCGATCGAATTTGCACGGAAGGCGGCAGTTGTTTGGGCCAGAAGTAGTAGTAGGCCAGAAGCACCAATCCGATTAGCGCAACGCCAATGACGGTGGGCACTGTAGTCTTCAGCCGGCGCCGGAAAACGTGTTGGCGTGGCGTCAGGGCCGGGACGCCTTTTTCAGGCCAAACTGTTTGACCAACCTCCGGCAGATTTTCATCGCTGGATCTGTTGGCCCCGACTTGTGCCCCAACAATTGCCCTCGTCGTCGGGACCTCTTCTCGGTCGTCAGAAAGTGGGGGTGGTGAAACTTCTTCAACCTCCGCGATGAATTTATACCCGATCCGGGGAAAGGTCCTTATGTAGCAGGGCTGGTGAGCATCGTCTTGCAGCGCCTCTCGCACTTCCTTGATGCATCGAGTCAACGCGTTCTCCGTCACGAACGCATCCGCCCACAGCTTATCTAAAAGTTCATTTTTCTTGATGAGATGGCCGTGTCGCTCGACGAGGTACAGGAGAGTTTCAAAGGTCCTGGGCGGAAGGTAAATCTCCTCGCTGCCACGCAGTAAGCGGTGCTCATCCGCATCCAGCGTGAAATGGGAAAACCGATAAATTCTTTTTACCCCAGAAACCATCACGAATAGATCAGGATTACATCACCGTCCAGTCAAGACCCTTACACGGGTTCTGCCTATGTTATGCCCGCACACCCGACAGAACAAACAAGTTCACTCAAGCGAAGGAGAAGATCATGATTACGAGAAACACAAAAATGAACCTGATTGCGCTGGCAGTTACCACAGGCATGCTCGCGACCATTTGGTCGGCCTGGGGCGCGTGCCCCGCCACTAGCGCTATCACGAACGATCACAAGAGCCGGAGGGAGTTCGCTTCGGGCCGAAGCCGTCATCAAATTTCAGCCGCCAACTCGCAAGACCCCAGCTCAGACTGCGCCGCTGGAAAACCGTTTTGCTACGACACCCCTGTACATCTCAACTCTCTAATCAACACACCAGGCTTCGAGGGCAAGCCCTCCCTCTCGGCTGACGGTCTCGAATTGTATTTCGTCTCAGACCGTTCCGGTGCCCTCGGCGGACCAGGAGATCAAGACATTTACGTGAGCCGACGC
>DASWDX010000434.1:0-12057 GCA_036395055.1 Pyrinomonadaceae bacterium
TTTTACTGAGTTTTCTATTGACACTCAAAATCTTGGAGCGTAGTATCCGGCATTGGGTGGTCAAAAGTGGTCGGAAGTGGGTCCAACCTCGTAGCTAACGATCATTTAGTAACTTTTCCAGAAAAGGCCACCCGCCAAATCTCGTGATCAGTCAACTTTATGCTTCGGGGAAACTACACGGCTCGCATAGACGCGAAGGGTCGGCTAAAGGTGCCGACGCCATTTCGCCGTCTGATAGACGAGAAGCACGGCAGCGAATTCTACATAACAAGTCTCTCCGGTGACAACGTCCGCATCTACCCGTTGCCGGAATGGGAATCGATAGAGCAGCGTCTTTCACTTTTGCCGACGATGGATCCGGCGCGGCGCAAGTTCCTTGACAGAACGAACTACTTCGGTCAACAAGCGACGATAGATGCTCAGGGCCGTCTGCTAATTCATCCGCTCTTGCGCAAGAACGCGGGAGTGATGGGAGATGTTGCAGTGCTGGGCTATCTGACTTACCTGGAGGTTTGGGAGCTCGATGTATTCAAGGCTCGCATGCTAGCCGATCCCTACACAGAAGAAGACGAGGCGGCGATTGCGAAGCTGGGAATTTAAGGGCGGTGAAAAGTGAAGAGTGAAAAGTAATAAGACAAAAGAGCAGGCGTTCGACTTTTCACCTTTCACTTATCCCTTTTCAGTGGTTGACAGTTCTTTGAACAAGATCACGGGGCGGTGGTGATGGCTGCGCCTTTGGGGGGCAGAGGCGCGCCCCATCGCCCCGTGCTGCTACGAGAGACCATGCATTTCCTCGCTCCTGAGCGAGGCGGCCTTTTTGTCGACTGTACGGTTGGTCTCGGCGGACACAGCGAAGCGATTCTTGAATCTTCGAATGAGACCCGCGTTATCGGCATCGATCGTGACAGCGCGGCGCTCAGTTTAGCGAGCCGGCGCTTAGCGAACTTTGGCGAACGCTTTCGCGCCGTTCACGCAGACTTTCGCGAGCTGGAGCGAGTTCTGACCGAGCTCGGAGAACGTGAGCCGGCCGGTATCCTGGCGGATCTCGGTGTTTCGTCGCTGCAGTTCGATTCAGCGACCAGAGGCTTTAGTTTCCGGTTTGATGCGCCGCTCGACATGCGAATGAATCCCGAGAGCGATGAAGAGAGCGCCGCGGATCTTCTGCTTCGGCTGCCCGAGGAGGAAATTGCAGCAATCATTTTCGAGTATGGCGAAGAGCGAAACTCACGCCGCATCGCCAGGTGGATAGTTGAAAGTCGCGAACAAGGGAAACCGATCACGACCACAAAAGAATTAGCCGATCTAGTGGCGCGTGCTGCCGGGAAAAGGAAAAGCTGGCACATCCATCCGGCAACGCGAACTTTTCAAGCATTACGTATCGCGGTAAATAGAGAGCTCGAAGATTTGGGTCGATTCGTCACTACCGCGATTGATCTTTTACAACCCGACGGACGCTTCGTTGTTATTAGTTTTCACTCCCTTGAAGACCGAATAATGAAGCAGGAGCTTCGCCGTCATGCTGGCTATTGTCAGTGTGATTCTCGAAGCCGACTACAAGGAGCTATTTGCACCTGCGGCGCGCGGCGCGCGGTCGAAATACTAACGAAGCGCCCAGTGGTACCGGATGATACTGAAATGGATGTGAATCCCCGGTCGCGCAGTGCAAAGCTGCGCGCTTGTCGCAAGTTGATTCCCTGAAGTCCTGGATATCAGAGCTCAGATTTCAACGATTTGAGATCTCAAACTATCTCAAACAACAAAACCATAGACGCGGAGTTCCCCGCATGAGAAGAGTTCCCTCGAAGCAGCGCAATTCCAGGATTCATCGCGATCGCGATGTCCGTGCCCTCTCCCGTCTCGCACTATTGCTAGTCTGTGGCCTGGTTCTGGCCAGTGGTTTTGTGTTCGCGGCACAACAGTACTTCACAGCCGTTGAATATGGTTACAAGAGCGAGAGTCTGCGACTTGAACGCGACAAGCTGCTCGAGGAAAAGCAACAGTTGCTGTTGATGAAGGAACAGGCTTTTGCTCCGGCGCGGCTTGCATCACAGGCGCGCGAGCTGGGCCTGAGGCCTCTTCAGGCCAGCCAGATCGAAACTAAGAAGGCCAGCAGCCGGAGCCAAGTACCGATCGCCCCGGCCCTGCTCAACCCTTCCGCTTCGTTCCAGCGCTGACAGAGCGATGGCAATTAGCAGTCTCGGTCCTGAGTTTCCAAGTTGTTTGGATTGTGAAATCTAAGATTTGAAATCTCGGGTTTCCAGCGATTGTTGGTTCCCTTACGTTAGATGGTAAGAAGGGATAGATCCAGGGATGGCGAGTCTTCACCGTAAGACAGAATCACAACCAGATGTTCTGATACGCCGCACGCTTTTCGTTGCGGCTTTTGTCGCTTTCTGGATGTTGGGCATTAGCGCTCGGCTTGTTTATTTGCAGATTTCCAAACACGAGAAGCTCGTCGCACGCGCGCACAAACAGCAACAGGAGGCGATCGAGACCAGCCCCACACGAGGGCTACTGCTGGATCGGCAGGAGCGAGAGCTCGCGCGCACGATCGACACCATCTCGGTTTTCGTCGCGCCCGATGAGTTTGACAAAAATGAAGATCGAGCCATTGAAGAGATTGGCTGCACGGCCGGCATTCTTTCGTCAGTTTTGAATCTGGATCAAAGAACCCTTGTCAATCAGATACTTGAAGCGAAGGGAGGCGGTAGGCGTTTTGTCTGGATTGCTCGCCGGATCGCCCCTAACCAGGCTCAGATGCTGGAAAAGATGGACCTTGCCGGATTTCACACACGGAAAGAGCCAAAGCGTTTTTATCCGAACGGATCCTTGGCGGCTAACGTGCTCGGCTATGTTGGCTTAGATGGTAACGGACTGGGAGGAATCGAACAGGTTTATAACCAAAAGATCACAGGCGAGCCAGGCAAACTGTTCATCGAAAAAGACTCGCGCGGCAGAGCCTACGAGAGCACGGAGATTCCCGGTCGGCCAGGTCAGACGGTTATTCTGACGATCGATCAATCTATTCAGTATCAGGCTGAAGTGGCGCTAACGACGGCGATTCAACAATCCGGGGCGAAGGCTGGGACGGCAATCGTGCTTGATCCCCATAGCGGCGAGATTTTGGCGTTGGCTAATTCTCCCACGTTTGATCCAAATGACGTTGGCGCGGCTAAACCGGCCGCGCGAGCCAACTGGGCGTTGCAGAATATTTATGAGCCGGGCTCGACATTTAAGATTGTCGCCTTCTCGGCGGCCATCGAAAAGAGACTGGCAAAACCCGACGATCACATCGACTGCCAGATGGGCTCAATCACCGTCGCCAAGCGCTTGATCCACGACCACCATGCATTTGGAAGTTTGACGATCGCTGATGCACTTGCGAAATCGAGCAACGTCGCCGCTATAAAACTGGGATTGCGCGTGGGCGATCCGACTATGTACGAGTACATCACTCGCTTTGGTTTTGGCTCGCGCACCGGAATTGAATTGCCTGGAGAGACCGCCGGGTTAGTTCGTCCGCTTAATCGCTGGCTTCCATCATCAATAGGTTCGGTAGCTATTGGCCAGGAAGTTGGCGTAACGCCCCTGCAAATGGTTGCCGCTTTCGGTGTCCTGGCAAATGACGGCTTGCGTGTAGCTCCCCACCTGATTCGCGAAATCCGCAATGCTTCGGGCGTCGTCGCTTATCATCCAACTCCAGAAGAGAGCCGCGTAATTAGTAAAGAAACGGCCAGCACGTTAAGAGGGATGCTGGAAGGCGTGACGCTGAAAGGTACCGCGAAGAAGGCCCAGTTGGACGGTTACACAGCAGCAGGAAAAACCGGCACCGCGCAGAAGATTGATGCCAAAACAAAAACCTATTCGAAGACGAAGTTCGTGGCTTCGTTCGTTGGCTTCGCACCGGTTAACAATCCCGCGGTAGTAATCATCATCGTCATAGACGAGCCCGGTGGTTCCTACCATGGCGGCGATGTGGCCGCACCAGTGTTTCGTCAGATTGCCGAACAGATTCTGCCGGGGATGGGAGTAGTTCCGGACACTGATTTCAAGAATGCTCAGCTGGTAGCCCGCGCAATTCAGACGCCGCGAGAAATTTCGAAACTACGCGAGGCGGAGAAGCGTCGCGACGAGGAGACGCGTCAGGAAGAATCAAGAGCGTCAACCATGCCGCGCGTTACTCCCCGAGATAACAAAGGCGGCGAGATTGTTTATGCGGTCTCCACCAGCAACGCGATCGTGATGCCTGACCTGCGCGGGCGAAGCGTGCGCGACGTCGCTCGCGCATGCGCCCAGTTAGGCATGCAAGTTGAAGCTCATGGCGACGGCGGGCGTGTCGTAGGACAAGCCCCCCAGCCGGGAGAAGAGTTGCGTGGAGGCCAGATTATTTACGTAGATTTCGGAAGGTTCAATTGAAGGTGGAAACGATTTCCATTTCCTGCTTCTCAAGGTGATTGTTAGCTTGCAGTCGTAGCACCAGGCTAACCAACCATCTCCGCTGGCGCAACGCGGAGGCAGTTTGCCAGGAGTTCTTGGAAGAGTTTTTTGAAAACACTATCTTCACGGAGCAAGCAAATGATCCCCCATCGAATGCAAGGCAATGAGATCTGCGGAAATGGCTTGAAAGGCCGAGTGACAGCATGCCGGCGGCGATTGCGCGTTAAGCGGGCAGCGCAAAGAACGCAGGTGAATGACGAGGCCGAAGAGTTGTTTCCAGCGACCACTCCAGCGGTTTCCCTGATTCAAACCTACGCAGCAGGTAATCTCCCACAATCTGCGGCCATGCCGCCATCCAGCTGCCTGGATTACCGAGCGTCTTTTGGCGGCGTCGAACCGTCAGAAGATGAGAAGATATTGTCGACGGGAGAGCAAGAGGTCGGAATCACGTGAAGGTTCGCGAAGCATCGCTTTTAATGGGCGCTGGCACTGATGACGTAGGCGCCGAGTTGTTTGACAAGGAAATTATTGATTTTTCCATCGATTCAAGGTCGGTTAAAGCGGGCGAACTCTTCTTCGCTTTATCGCAAGAGGACTACGCCCGCGCCGGCTTTAACGGATCTTTCGCTGACGGGCATCAATTCATAAAGGACGCTCTTCGCAGCGGCGCCGTTGCTGCTGTGGCACGCGCGGATAGAGTGCGTGCTGCTCAAGGCCTGATCGCGTTGCAAGATCGTCTCCTTTTGGTTGACGACGCTATCGCGGCGTTACAGATGTTAGCGCATCGCGTTTACGACCACTGGGGCAAACCGGTGGTTGCTATTACCGGCAGCGCCGGGAAAACCACCGCGAAAGATTTGACCGCGCATCTCCTTGGCATGGCTGGGCGACGAGTGTTGAAGAGCGAGAGAAATTACAACAACGGGCTGGGTCTACCGCTTTCGGTTTTGCGAATGGTGAGCGGGGGGAGATCGCCCGAGCAGTTTGATGTTGCTGTGCTCGAAATGGGAATGTCTTCGCCGACGCATGAGATTCAAAGGCTCTGCAAGATTACACCACCGGATATCGCAGTAGAGTTGATGATCGCACCTGTTCATCTGGAATATCTAGGGAGCATAGAAAACATTGCGGCTGCAAAAGCTGAGCTAATTGAGGGACTCAAGCCGGGTGGCATTGCTGTCCTGAACGCAGATGACGAGTGGGTGATCAGAATGCGCGAAAAGCATCAGGGACGCACGGTTACATTCGGTATTGACAGCAGCGCTGATGTCTCCGCCAAAGAGATCGAAGCTGATCATCTCGGCTTGATCAAGTTTCGCTTGCAGACTCCGTCTGGCGAAGCACCGGCGACGCTGCACATGAGCGGTCGGCACAACCTAATGAATGCGCTGGCTGCGGCGGCTGTGGCAACCTCTTTTGAAATAGAGCCTGCGCAAATTGCCAAAGCTTTGGACACTGCCAAACCTCCCCGCATGCGTGGAGAGGTACTTGATTTCGCCGGCGGTTTTCGAGTTGTTGACGATTCATACAATTCGAATCCGCGTTCGTTGCTAAACATGGTGCGCACGATCACGGAGGCTGGGGGGGGCTCCAGGCGGCGTTTCGTGATTGCCGGTGAGATGTTGGAACTCGGACCAGATGCGGCCGCGCTACATCGCGAAGCCGGGCGCGAGATTAGCCGCGCCGGTGTAGATGTGTTGTGGGGCGTTCGTGGGTTGGCCGCTGAAATCCTGGCGGGGGCCAGGGAAGCAGGATCAATTGAGACACGTTTCTTTGAAACTTCCGACGAAGCGGCGAGCGCGATCATTGCAGAAGTCAGGGAAGGCGATCTCATCCTGGTGAAAGGCTCGCGGGGCGTCGCCACAGACAAGATAGTCGCCGCCATCCGGGAGCATTTTGCGTTGACCGGAGTGGACGAAGAAGGTTGAAAACGGATCTCAGGTTAGATGACAGCGAACGGATTAGGACTGAGACGAGCAGGAAGACGACAATAAGGAATGATTTATTACGTCCTATACGAACTGCTCTACAACCATTTCAGGGAGAAGGATTGGTTTCTAATCAAAGCGCTAAACGTCTTTCAGTACGTGACGTTTCGCACAGCATACGCTTCCGTTACCGCGCTGCTGCTGTCGTTGGTGTTTGGCGGCAAGCTGATCGAGGCATTACGAAGATGGAACATCGGACAGCAGATTCGCGAAGAAGGCCCGCAGGGCCACATGGCCAAACGCGGCACGCCAACAATGGGTGGCGTCCTGATCGTTGGCTCAGTGGGTATTTCAACTCTGCTTTGGGCGAAACTTTCGAGTGTCTATGTTTGGATAGTAGTGATCACTACGCTGGGGTTTGGCGCCATCGGGTTCGCCGACGATTACTACAAGATGGCCAAGCAGCGAAGTTTAGGTCTGACGGGCAAACAAAAGTTGCTGGCGCAGTTCCTGATAGCAGTGGGCGTTTGGGTGGTGTTGTTCATGTTAACCAAATATTTCGCGAGCGATTATTCATGGAACGTCAGCATTCCATTTCTGAAGGCCACTGCCGATCCGAACGGTATCAGCTACATTGGCCCATACCTCTATCTGGTTCTGATCCTGGTAGTGCTGCTGGGTTCTTCAAACGCGGTTAACTTAACGGACGGCCTGGACGGCTTGGCCATTAGCGTCACGTTTATCGCCATGACCGCTTTGACAGCATTTACATATTTCAGCAGCGACAAACGATGGGCAACATACCTGGAGTTGACGCACCGGCCCGAGGCTGCTGAGTTGACAGTGTTTTGCGGCGCAATGGCAGGAGCGAGTCTCGGCTTCCTCTGGTATAACGCGCCGCCTGCGGAGGTTTTCATGGGTGACGTTGGCAGTCTGGCGATCGGTGGCGCGATCGGTACTGTGGCTGTGCTCACGAAACAGGAGTTTATGCTGTTAATGGTGGGGGGCGTGTTTGTTATAGAGGCGCTATCGGTATTGTTGCAGGTGAGCGTATTCAAAATGACCAAGCGCACAACAGGCACGGGCCGACGATTGTTCAAGATGACGCCGTTGCATCACCATTTTGAAATGCGCGATTGGAAAGAGTCGAAGATTGTGTTTCGTTTTTTGATCCTCGCGATACTGTTTGCGTTGTTGAGTCTTTCGACCTTGAAATTGAGATAGCTGAGGAGAAGGCGGCGTGCAGTGAGAAGTGCGCGGTGGACAATGGGGCAGTAAGAAGTAAGGAGAAAGCGAAAGGCGCAGAAGCAGATAGCAGGGAGCAGAAGGCAGAAAGCAAAGCAAATGGCTCGTTATCCTGAAATCGTGAAGTGTTTCAAAGGAGAAGACCTCGGAAGTGCCAGGCAGCTCTGTAATGCCCACTGCCCACGGCTCACTAGATGAACGTCGCCGGCAAGAAAGTCCTGGTGTTGGGAGCGGCGCGCAGTGGCATTGCCTGCGCGAAGTTTTTAGCGGCACACGGCGCGACAGTGGCGCTTAGCGACGCAAAGCCAATTGAGAAATGGAGTGCCGAGGCGCTTGCATTGAAGAGTAACGGCGTGGGCCTCTTACCCGGTGAAGTACCCGGTTGGCTGCTTGACAACGTTGATCTCGTAGTGATCAGTCCGGGTGTTCCCACCAAAGCGATTCCGCTTCGTTATGCGGAACGCGCCGACGCGGAAGTCATCGGCGAGGTTGAGCTGGCTTCGCGTTATTTGAAGGGGCGGATAGTTGCAATCACCGGCACGAATGGCAAAACAACAACTACGTCTCTGATCGGAGAATTACTCAGGGACGCGGGCCTGCCGGCTCAGGTCGGAGGAAACATCGGCAGACCGTTGATCTCACTAGTTGAAAATTCGCATGACGATGGTTGGACCGTAGTGGAGTTATCCAGTTTTCAACTCGAGACCATCAAGGAGTTTCATCCTACAGTTGCCGTGGTCCTAAACGTTACGCCAAATCACATGGATCGTTACGAATCATTTACCGACTACGCGGCCGCCAAGCACCGGATATTCAGGAACCAGGGGCCGGGCGATGTCGCCATTCTCAACGCCGACGATGAAATCATTTCGCATTGGGCCAGAGGCCTGCGTGCTCAAGTGGTCCACTTCAGCGTGAAACAGCAATTAGAAGAAGGTCTTTTTCTGCGCGGGCGGGAACTTGTCTCACGCACCGCGACTCGCGAACGGGTTCTAATGATTTCGGACGAGATGAAGCTGCGCGGCCTGCACAACGTGGAGAACGTTTTGGCTGCGCTCGCGGCCGGACTTGCTTGTGGCGCAGATCCAGAGTCGATGCGCCAGACGATTAAGCGTTTTAATCCGGTCGAACATCGGCTGGAGTTTGTCTCTCAGATTGAAGGCGTAAAGTTTTACAACGACTCAAAAGCTACCAGCGTGGACGCGACGCTGAAGGCGCTTGAGGCATTCGCAGGTAAGGAAGAAGACACGGGCAAGATCGTTTTGATACTTGGCGGGCGGGGAAAGAAGGCTCCTTATTCCCCACTCGCGCCACTGTTAATGAAGGAGGCACGCAAACTGATCTTGATTGGTGAAGATGCAGAGACAATCGCCAATGAGCTGGGAGATTACGCTTCGTTTGAGCGGGCGACCGACATGAAAGACGCCGTCACGCTTTCTTTTCAGGCAGCGCAGCCTGGGGACATTGTTTTGCTGGCGCCCGCCTGCGCCAGCTTCGACATGTTCGACAGCTTCGAACATCGTGGACGCGTCTTTAAAGACGCAGTTTCGAGTTTAGAGTCTCGAGTTTCGAGTTCGTCGGTTAACCAGGAATCTGCCACCAACGCCGGCGAGCGCGAAACCGACTCGAAACTCGAAACTCGAAGCTCGAAACCGAACTAGCTATGGCAAAGAAGTTATACCCTGATAAGTGGCTCTTCGCGGCGACAGTCGGACTGGCGCTGTTCGGTGTCGTTATGGTTTACAGCGCCTCGGCGATGCTGGCCCAAAGCGAAAACCACGGCCATTTCTACTATGTAAAAAAGCAGGCAGTCTGGACGGCAATAGGTCTTTTCGCAATGATTCTCGCAATGCAGTTTGATTACAACCGCCTGCGCGATCGACGCGTTGTTTACGGCCTGCTACTGCTGACGGTGTTCATGTTGCTTGTGGTCTTTGGTTTCTCACCAGTGAATGGTGCCAGTCGCTGGATCAGATTTAGCGGTTTCTCAATTCAGCCCTCTGAGGTCTCAAAGCTGGCGCTCGCGATCTTCCTCGCTTACTTTTTGGAGAAACACGCCGGGGATGAACGGAATTTTTGGCGAACATTTCTTCCCTGTGGTATGGCTGCTGCACTTCTGGCGGCGTTGGTTGTTGCAGAACCAGACTTCGGAACATCGTTGATGCTGGGAGTAACATTCGTAATCGTGACTTATACCGCAGGAGCGCGACTATCACACCTCGCGATGGCTGCTGGGCCAGCTTTTCTTGTGGCCGCGGGGCTGTTGATTTTCGTGCCCTGGCGAATGGCCCGGCTAGTGACATTCCTGGATCCCTGGGCCGATCCGCAGAAGACCGGCTTCCAGGTAGTGCAGTCATTAATCGCTGTGGGTTCAGGCGGCACTAATGGCTTGGGTTTCGCGCAGGGCAAACAGAAGATGTTGTTCCTGCCCTTTGCTCATTCGGATTTTATCTTTGCAGTTATCGCTGAAGAGTTGGGTTTACTGGGCACGCTCACGGTGTTGCTGATATTCGCGCTATTTCTTTGGCGCGGCATTCACGCATCGTTGTTGGCGCCGGATCGGTTCGGCAAGTTGCTCTCGCTGGGCATTGTAACCGGCATCGTTGCTCAAGCGCTTTTCAATATTAGTGTCGTGCTTTCGCTGGTGCCTACGAAAGGTATTCCGCTGCCGTTTATTTCCTACGGCGGTTCGTCGTTGGTTCCGACACTTGCATCGGTTGGTATTCTGCTGAATATCTCGCAACACTGCAGCGGTTCTCTCGGCGCGGATCTGCTGAAGCTAGCGCCCGAGCGCAGTGGTAAAGAACAGCGGAAGTTGCGGGTGGCACAGCCCGCGAGGCGAATGGCGCATTCGCGCTTCGGATAACCGCGATGCGCGTGCTCATCGCCGCCGGTGGAACGGGAGGACACATTTATCCGGGTATCGCGGTCGCCCAAGAAATTCTCCGCCGCGATCCCAGCTCTGAAGTCAGGTTTGTGGGTACGGCGAAAGGTCTCGAAAACAAACTGGTTCCGCAAGCAGGTTTTGAACTTTCGATCATTGACAGCGCGGGTCTCAAAAACGTCGGGCCGATTGCGCGCGCGCGCGGACTACTGGTGTTGCCAAAGAGTTTTCTGGCAGCCCGGATCTTGATTGGAGCGTTTCGACCTGATGTAGTGATTGGCGCCGGAGGCTACGTATCCGGTCCGGTTGTGTTGACCGCGGCTTTGATGAAGCTGCCGACGGTGGTGATGGAGTCAAACGCTTTGCCGGGTTGGACCAATCGCGTGCTGGCGCGTTTTGTTGACAAGGCTGCCGTTTCCTTTGACGCGGCGCTGCCCTTTTTCCGCGGCAAAGCCATGGTAACCGGCAATCCTGTTCGCCGCGAGTTTTTTGAGATACCGGAACGAAACCGCAACACGACTGGGATTAGAGAATTTTCGATTCTCGTGTTTGGCGGCTCGCAGGGCGCCCATGCAATTAATGAAGCGATGATTGCAGCCCTGCCGGCGCTCTCAGATTTGAAAGATGCGTTGCGAATAACGCATCAAACCGGAGAAGCAGATTTTGCATCGGCCCAGGCGTCGTACATAGCTGCTGCATGGAGTGAACGCGCGAGCGTCACGAAGTACATTGACAATATGGTCGCTGCTTTCGCCGCTGTCGATCTGGTAGTTTGCCGTGCTGGCGCAACCACGACAGCCGAACTGATAGCGGCGGGCAAGGCCTCGGTAATGATTCCATTTCCGTTCGCAGCCGACGACCACCAGCGCAAGAACGCGGAGGCTATGCAGCTTGCCGGAGCAGGAAGAATGATTCTGCAACAGGATTTGTCCGGTAAACGGTTGGCGCAAGACATAACTGCGCTCATCCGCGAGCCGGATAGAATCACCGCGATGGAGCAAGCCGCTCGCAAGCTGGCGCGAGGAGATGCGGCGGCGGCAGTGGTGGATATGATTGAAGAGCTAGTGGGCAGTGAGCGGTAAGCAGTGAGCATTGAGCAGTGGGCAGCGAGTGGAGGGCGTTGAGCAGAAAGCAGAAGGCAAATGCAAGACTATCGAAAAAACGTCGGACGCGTCGATCCTAAGGAACGTCACGACCGGAAACGCCGGCGGCCTGCTGCTCACCGCTCACTGCCCACTGCCAACTAATTTTTATGTTTCGTCGAATTCAACATGTTCACTTTGTCGGCATTGGTGGCATCGGCATGTCCGGTATCGCCGAGGTGCTCATCAATCTGGGTTTCCGCGTCTCCGGTTCCGACGCGAAACGATCCAACGTCACCGACCGTCTGCAACAGATGGGAGTTGAATTTGCCGAAGGTCACAATGGCGAAAACGTAGGTGATGCGCACGTCGTCGTTCGCTCTACGGCCGTTCGTGAAGATAACCCCGAGATAGCCGAAGCTCACCGTCTTTCAATTCCCGTAATTCCTCGAGCGGAGATGCTGGCCGAATTGATGCGACT
>DASWDX010000435.1:0-8428 GCA_036395055.1 Pyrinomonadaceae bacterium
GATGGCGATTCGACCACCCCATACTTCGAAGGTTCGCTTGAGTACATTAGGAGCAACCACTCGCTGAACTGGACGACAAGCTATGGCTTCGAAGCGCCCACTGAGGCAAACGCGTCGGTCCGCAAGACGTTCCGAACCGGCCTGGTGCTGACGTATAATCTTACTTCGAGACTCAGCTCTACGACCGCCGTCTATTTTCACCACGATGAAAATCAAAGCTCGGCTTCATCCGGAACCGGATCGGCTGGGTCGCAGGATTCTCTCGATCTTTCGCTCGGCTTTAACTATACGATCAATAAGCGGCTTGCCCTGCATGCTAACTACAGCTATACGTCTCAGAGTTCGTTAGAATCGACACCAGGTTACTCGCGAAACAGCTACTCCGCTGGTGTGACTTACACTTACTGAGAACTATCAGACGAAAGAGTTTAGCTACAGGTAACTCCACGAACAAAGTCGACAACTGCCCCTGACCCCCCCCGCCAAAGAGGCACCTTGGCAATGCTGCATCTACCAAACGAAGCTACTGCTCGAGACCCGATCGTTCGCGCGTCAGCGCGGAACGTCTCCGAATCAGGCACGTCAAGTCACAGGAATATGCGGCGGTTTTGGGGCGGTGCTTGTTTTGTGATCGTGCTGCTGGCCGCGTTTGGCCAGCCGCTCCTCGGATTGGCAAATTACGCGGCCCACAGTTCGCTGCACTCGTACATCTTACTGATTCCCTTTGTTTCTGGCTACCTCGTTTACCTTCGACGGGATCAACTGCCGAAAGAACGGGTCGCCGATCTTCCCCTCGGCATCTTGGCACTGGCCGGCGGTCTCGGCATTTTCCTGTTCGCTCACTGGTTGGCCTTCGCTGAACAAGCGCCCACAGACAATTCCCACTTCGTGCTTCTGACTATCTCGTTCCTTTGCTGTCTCGCAGCGGGAGGTTTTTTCTTTCTCGGACGCGACTGGATGAGAGCAGCGGCGTTCCCACTCGCCTATCTCATTTTTATGGTTCCGATGCCGGATGCCATGGCAGATGCGCTGGAGAGCGCTTCTAAATATGCCTCCGCGGAGGTGGCGAATCTCCTTTTTCACCTTAGCGGCACGCCTTTTCTTCGCGCCGGTCTTATCTTCCAACTGCCGAACATTAAGATCGAAGTTGCGCAGGAATGCAGCGGCATTCGATCAAGCTGGGTTCTTTTGATGACGAGCATCCTGGCAGCCAATTTGTTCCTAAAGACGCCATGGCGGCGGTTTGCCCTTGTCGCCTTCGTCATTCCGCTCGCCATTTTGCGAAATGGCTTCCGCATCCTCGTGATCGGCCTCCTCTGCGTGAATGTGGGACCACAGATGATTCATAGTGTAATCCACCGCCGCGGCGGGCCTGTCTTTTTCGTGCTTTCGCTGATTCCGTTGTTGCTGCTGTCGTGGTGGCTGCATAAGGGTGAGGCCCGAGCTCGACCAGTGGAAACGCATCAAGTCCAATAGAGGGGGCGAACCTCTGATTTTCCGTCCGCACCCTCCCGCCTGGCGCCTTCCTTTCATTTTAGGCAATTTTTAAGGAACTTAGCCGTCCCGTTTCCGGAGAAACGTTCTAGAGACCCTGGCTCTCCTGCGTTTGGTCCGTAGGCTCCATTTATTCCCCTACGGCTTCAGCCCAGAGAAGGTTTGGCTTAACGAATGAAATTTCGATTTAGTAATAGCCCGGAAACTTGTGCCGTAGCTGGAGCTGCAATGCGGTTGACGGTGTCAGCTCGGAGCGATTTGTGAGTCTGAACACCGTGTTAGCTTTGGCCGCCGGCATGTTCAGCGCCGCCTTGGCAGCGGCTGCGGCTTGTCGAAAGCAGCGTTCGCTTGCGATCTGGTGTTTCTCCGCCGGAATGCTGATTTTTGCCTTGGAAAGTCTCTTTGGCGCAATAGCAAACGATACGCTCCTTCCTGAGAGAGCGGTCTTTTGGGCAACCCTTTCTCTGGTGGCGAAATCATTTCTGCCTGGCGTTTGGTTAACTTTCAGCCTGACGTATTCCAGGGCAGATTACCGCGATTTCCTCGTTCGATCGCGGTGGACGCTTGCCGGGGCTTTTTTGGTTCCGCTGCTGGCGCTGGCAGCCCTTTATATCCCTTTCTTTTACGTCGTCGCTTACGAGCCGCCCGCCCACGGTTGGGGACTCAGGCTGGGTGAACCGGCGAAAATTCTAAACATTCTGATCCTCGTCTCGACCGTGCTAATTCTGACGAATATCGAGCGCACCTTCCGAGCCGCTGTTGGAACCATGCGCTGGCGAATCAAGTTCCTGGTTCTGGGAATTGGAGTGATCTTTGGCGCCCGTATTTACACTGGAAGTCAAACGCTCCTTTTCTCTCACTACAGCCTGGGTCAACTAAGCGTGGAAACGACGGCTCTTCTTATCGGATGCTTGCTGATCGCCGTCGCTTACATCCGAAGTGGATTCGGCGAGATTGATGTGTATCCGTCGCGCGCCGTCTTACACACCTCGGTCACAGTCCTACTGACTGGGGCATATCTTTTCGTTGTCGGCGTATTGGCTCAAATCGTCGCCCGGTTTGGCGGCACCGCCAGTTTCCCAATAGCAGCGTTGGTTGTTCTAATTGGCGTAGCTATCCTCGCTGTTCTGTTTCTTTCCGACCGAGCTCAGCAAAGTCTGCAGCTGTTTGTCAGCCGTCACTTTAAGAGGCCGCAGTATGATTTCCGGCAAATATGGGCGCGATTCACTCAAAGTCTCTCGGTTGCCCTCGACGAGACGGCGCTTGCCACAATCGCGTCCCGGTCGATTTCAGAAACGTTTGGAGCCTTGTCGGTCTCAATTTGGCTTTTCGATGAACAACGAGAACGCCTCTGCCGAGTAAGCTCAACTTCTGACGGAGATCAGGTGCAGACCGAAGATTTGACCAGCTCGATAGCGGAAAAAGAGCTCAATTCAGCACGTTTAGTCGAGCTATCACGGCCGTTCGATCTCGGTAGAGCAAAGGAAAAGTGGGCGCGCGAGCTCATGGGAAAAAGCAGCAGCCAATTCCGAACGGGGGGCAGCCCAATTTGTGTTCCACTGGTTGGTGGAGAGCACTGGCTTGGTGTGATCGTCCTCGCAGACCGCGTCAGGGGCCTCGGCTACTCGGCGGAAGAGATGGACTTGCTAAAATGCATCGGCGAGCAGGTGGCGGCGAGCCTGCTGAAACTGCGGCTTACAGAAGAGATCATGGAAAGAAAAGAGCTAGAGGCGTTTCAAACCATGTCCGCGTTCTTGATTCATGACCTAAAGAACGCAGCCTCAACGCTGGGCCTCATGTTAGAGAATTTGCCGGCTCACTTCGACAATCCCGCGTTTCGACAGGATGCCTTCCGTGGAATCGGAAGTGCCGCCAGCCGGATCAATGATCTTATCAACCGTATGAATGCTTTGCGCCATGAGTTGCCCCTCGAGCCGGCCAAACTGGACCTCAATCTCGTCGTAACGGAAGCACTCGCGAACTTAAACGGGACACTCGCCACCAAACTTGTAACCAAATTCGATCAGGTCCCAACGATATTGGCGGATCGACAGCAACTGCAAAGCGTGTTTACAAACCTCGTTCTCAACGCGCGCGATGCGGTCGGCACGGATGGCCGAATCACGGTGGAGACGACCCGGAACGGTGACTGGGTAGCCTTGTCTGTGAGCGATAACGGATGCGGAATGACTGAGCAGTTTATCAAGAATTCTCTCTTCCGGCCGTTCCGCTCCACAAAGAAAAAAGGATTGGGCATTGGTATGTTTCAATCCAAGACGATTGTCGAAGCGCACCATGGGAAGATTCAAGTAGAAAGCGAACTCGGCGTCGGCACAACTTTTCGGGTCATGTTGCCTCTGAAAATCCAAACAACATGAAACCCACTTTGCTCATTGTCGATGACGACGAAGCGATTCGGACCCAGATGAAATGGGCCTTAAGCGAGGATTATGACGTTTGTTTCGCCCAAGAACGTCGAGAAGCGCTTGACGCCTTTGAGGCTCACTCGCCGGCGGTAACATTGCTAGACCTGGGACTTCCACCCCGGCCTAACGACAGCGATGAAGGATTGGCGGTATTATCCGACCTACTCGCGATCGATAACACGGCCAAGGTAATCATTATTTCGGGGCAGAGCGAAAAACGCAACGCCATCGAGGCAGTGGGCGCGGGCGCCTACGACTTCTTGTGCAAGCCGGTGGAGATGGAAGAACTAAGGCTCCTCCTTCGCCGCTGCATCCATGTGGTGGAACTCGAAAAAGAATACCACAAGCTGCAACAAAGCCAGCGCTGCGATGTCTTTGAAGACATGCTCGGCACCAGTCCGCAAATGCAGGCAGTTTTTGCTTTCATCCGCAAGGTAGCCGGGACGAATGCTCCAGTGCTCTTACTGGGAGAAAGCGGCACTGGCAAGGAAATGGCGGCAGCGGCAATTCACCGCCGCAGCACTCGCAAAGACGGCCCTTTTGTCGCCATCAACTGCAACGCTATTCCCGAGTCTCTTTTGGAGAGCGAGCTGTTCGGTCACGAAAAAGGTGCCTTTACCGGTGCTCATGTTCAGCGCAAGGGACTCCTGGAAACAGCTAGTGGCGGTACCCTGTTCCTGGATGAGATTGGCGAGCTTCCCCCATCCATCCAGGTGAAGCTTCTCCGATTTCTCCAGGAACAACGCTTGCAAAGAGTTGGCGGGAGACAAGAGATTCAGGTCGATACCCGGCTTGTTACCGCGACCAACGCTGATCTAAAAGAACTAATCGGTAACGGCAAATTTCGCGAAGACCTCTATTTTCGTCTTGCCGTCGTCACCATTCGCCTCCTGCCGCTGCGTGAACGTGGAGAAGATATTGTGTTCCTGGCCCGCGAGTTTCTGCAAAGGTATGCCAGCCAGAACGGGGCGGCCAAAATGGTTTTTGCGCCGGACGCGTTGCGCGCGATGATCCGTTATTCATGGCCTGGAAATGTTCGCGAACTCCAAAACCGCGTGAAACGCGGCGTCATTATGGCGAGCGGATCGCGAGTGAGCGCAAAAGATCTTGAGTTGGATCATGGGAAAGAGGCGGCTGCCTCATTGGCAACGACACTCAGACAAGCGCGCGAACACGTGGAACGGGAAATGGTTGAGCAGGCGCTTAAGAAGAACTCTGGAAAAATCACTTCCGCAGCTGCCGACCTAGGCATTAGCCGACCAACTCTTTACGAACTAATGGAAAAACTTGGCATCGCCAAAGAGCGCGCACACACAAACGTCAACTAACATCAAAACAATCCTCCATATGCAAACATCGAAAACTCTATTTAGAATTGTTTCGCTTACTCTTGCGGCTGCAGCAATCGTCGCGTGCTCAAAGGAAGCCAAGAAGACACGGTTTCTCGCCGAGGCGGATAATTATTTTAAAGCCGGCGATTACGACAAGGCAAAGGTCAGCTACCTCAACGTGGTTCGGCTGGATCCACAAAGTGCACTGGCCTTCGAAAGAATCGGAGCGATGTGGCTGGAGGACGGAGCACCCCTGCGAGCGGCGCCATTCCTCGCAAAGGCGGCCGAGTTGGCTCCTAAGAACGATCAAAACCGGATAGGCCTCGCCCGTTGTTATCTGGCGATAGGGCGGTTCGGCGACGCGAGCAAAGAAGCGTTCAAGCTGCTCAAGGAAACGCCGGACAATGGGGACGCGATTATCGCGTTGACTGAAGCAGCGCGAAACAAAGAAGACATTCAGGCGGCGTGGGAACAGCTCGAGAGATATCCCCAGAAGGACAACGTTTCTTTCCATCTCGCTTCGGCGAATCTACTTCTTAACAGTGGCAACTTGCCGGCGGCAGGAGACTCCCTCCGGCTAGCGCTTACTGCCAATCCTAATTCTTCTGCCGCGCACATGGCGATGGGAGATCTGTATCTGCTCAAGAAAGATCAGAAACAGGCCGGCGAAGAATTCAAAAAAGCGGCCGAGCTTGCGCCTGTTCGTTCCATGGAACGCTTGAAATACGCAGCGTTCATGTCCGCGGCCGGTGATACCGCAGAAACAAGAAGAATTTCCACTGAGATGACCAGACAGGCTCCCGATTATCTTCCAGGCTGGACTTTGCTAGCCGAGCTTGCCTTTAAGGACGCTAAATATGACGAGGCTCTCTCGCTTCTTGAAAATGTTTTTAGTCGCGATCCGGAATACATCGATGGCCACAGACTGGAAAGCGAAGTGCTGCTAGCAAAGGGCGACACGAAAAAAGCCACTGAAGTTTTGGAACGGCTTGACCAAACCTATCCGGATACTCCCCTTATCAAATACGAACTGGCGCGTGCTTATGTCAAAAATAGTAACATGAACCAGGCAAAGGTAGTGTTGGATCAGGCCATCGCAATTAACCCGAACTACGCCGATGCCGTACTGCTTCTTGCCGACATCAATCTTCGTTCCGGCCATGGCGAAGCTGTTATTGAACCAATGACACGGTTGCTGAAGAGAAATCCCGAGCTAAGACCCGCTGCACTGCTTTTGGCAGCCGCATACGGCTCGCTTGATCGCTTCGATGATGCCGCTGTAATCACTGGCGAGGAGGCGAGGCTTGCGCCGCGCGATCCACAAGCCCAGATGGCATTCGGTCTGACCCTGCGTCAGGCCAAAAGAAATGACGAAGCACGCCAGGCATTTGAAAAAGCCGCCGAGCTCGCACCAGAAAGCTTGTGGCCAGTCGATCAACTCGTGGAACTGGACTTGCTGGAAAAACATTTTGATGCTGCGCAGCAGAGGATACGTCGTCACTTCCAAAAGACGCCTGATTCGCCAGCGGCCCATTTTTTCGAGGGAAAGATCCTGGCAGCGGAAGAAAAATGGGCTTCAGCCGAGACAGAGCTTCAAAAGACGCTCCAACTCGACCCAAATTTTGCCGGCGCATATGACTTGCTGGTCCAAACTTATCTTGCGACCAACAAGCTTCCGCAGGCGCTCAGCCAATTGCAGACGCAGCTTTCGAAAACTCCTAACGATGCATCAGCCCTCATGACACTAGCACTCCTACACGAGCGGACGAACGAGTTCGCAAAGGCGCGCGATGCTTACGAGCGGCTGCTCTCGATCAACCCTAACTCGATTTCTGCACTGAATAACCTCGCTTACCTCTATGCCGAGCGACTGAATGATCTCGACAGGGCTTACGACTTGATACGCAAAGCCCGCGAAGTGCAGGGAAACGATCCTGCAATAGCCGACACGTTTGGCTGGGTTCTGTCCAAACGCGGTGAGTATCAACAAGCCCTGGCGATTCTGCAGGAAAGCGCCGCAAAGCTTCCCGATAGTCCGGAAGTCCAATTCCACCTTGGCATGACGGCTTATATGATGGGTCAGACAGACTTGGCCAAAGTGGCTCTCCAAAAAGCCGCGAGCGCGACCAAGGATTTCCCCGGCAAGGAAGAAAGCAAACGTCACCTTGCTTTGCTCAAAAGCGGTATCGTCGCCTCTCCGGAATTGTCGCTCTCACAGCTCGAAGCAATGGCGAAAGCGCAACCTAACGATGTCATCGCTCAGATGCGTTTGGGCGAGGCTTATGAGAAACAAGGCGCAGCGGATAAGGCGGCCGCAGCTTTCGAGCAGGTACTTAAACTAAATCCCAGGTTGGCTTCGGCAGCAACCAGGCTCGCGCAACTCTATGCCGGACCGCTTCAGAATAAGGAGAAAGCTCTCACTTACGCAAAAAAAGCGCGCGAGCTCACGCCGAATGATCCCCAAGTCACCAGCATTCTCGGAAAGGTTGCCTACCAAAGTGGCAATCTCGCTTGGTCGTACAGCCTGCTGCAGGAGGCAGCGCGACAGCGAGAAAACGACCCATCGATCCTCCATGATTTGGCTTGGGCTGCTTATAGATTGGGAAAAGTAAATGAGGCTCGCGAAATGATGCAAAAAGCCCTAGCGACTGGTTCCGGTTTCCCGGAGGTCGCTGACGCCAAAAGATTTCAATCGTTGACGGCATTGCAGGATAACCCGAAGGAGCTGTTGGCTGCCGAGAACGAGATCCAAAAAGAATTGCAAACTGATGCGGAATATCTGCCCGCCCTCATGGCTCAAGCCGCCCTCGAGCAACAGCGTGGTCAGACAAAGCAAGCGGCCGAGATATATACCACCGTCCTGCGCCGACTGCCGGACTTCGGGCCTGCGCAGAAGCACCTCGCCACATTGTATGCTCAAGAGCCATCCACAACGGCTGCCGCCTACGATCTCGCCGCGAAAGCGCGCAAGACGCTGCCGGACGACGCCGAGTTGGCGGAGCTACTGGGACGACTGAGTTACGAGAAAAAGGAATACCAGCGCGCCATCCAATTATTGCAGGAAAGCGCCAGGAAGAGAGCCCTTAACGCGAATTCCCTTTTTTACCTGGGAATGTCTCAACTACAAATCAGACAAAAGACCGAAGCGCGTGACGTCCTTAATCAGGCCTTGGTGGG
>DASWDX010000436.1:0-6153 GCA_036395055.1 Pyrinomonadaceae bacterium
CAATAGCCCGTGACTAAAAGCGATCGTGTAAACGAACGGCTTGAATGCGGAACCAACCTGCCGGTTTGCCGGAGCAAGCGCGCGATTGAATTTGCTTTGCGCATAATCGCGGCCCCCGACGAGCGCACGAATTCCACCGCTGGCATTATCAATTACAACCACTGCGCCTTCCAAATAGGGCATGGCCGAATCCCCTTCTCCATTTTCCGGCGGATGATAGCTTGCTTTTACGGGGTGATGAAAATTGGATTGATGCTCGATTTTGGCGAGCTGCGTCTCAAGTGCGTCCTGCGCGGCGTTTTGCACGGCTGGATCGAGCGTGGTGTAAATCAAGAGACCACCGTCATCGATCTGGTCCTGCGTTAACAACAGGTTCAAATCGCGCTGCACAGCGTCCATCGCGTAATTCTCCTGAACGAAAGGCATTCGCCTGGGGCTCGTAGCGACCTTCGCCCGCTTAGCGGCTTCGGCATCCGCCGGGGAAAGTTTTTTCAATGCCACCATCCGATCCAGAACAGCGTTGCGTTGAATCTTCGAGCCTTCCGGATTTTTCAGCGGCGAAAAACGGTTCGGGCTCCTGATCAATCCTGCCAAGAGCGCTGCTTCGGGAAGATTCAGCTTGGAGGCGCTTTTGCCGAAATAAGCCTGGGACGCGGTCTCAACCCCGTAACAACCATTGCCGAAATAGATCCGGTTCACGTAAAGCTCGAGAATCTGCTGTTTGGTAAACTGGCGTTCTATCCGCAGCGCTACCATCGCTTCCAGGAATTTCCGGCTGAGAGTCCGGCCACCAAGTGGAAGACTGTTTCTGGCGAGCTGCTGGGTGATACTGCTCGCACCTTCTTTGGCTGAGCCGCTTGTAATATCACGAACCAAAGCGCGCATGATCCCGCGCCAATCAATCCCCTTGTGCTCGTAAAAACGAGCATCCTCCCGCGCCAGCACCGCAGTGATAAAGAACGGCGAGACTTCGCTAAGCGAGACCTTCAGGCGGTTTGCACCTGCCAGCCGGCTATAGATTTTTCCATCGACATCATAAACGGTATTTCGCTCCGGCATTTCGCCGACGTTCTTCATGTCGAAGGTCTGCGCCCATGTGCCGTAAAAGAGGAAAACCGCGAAGCCGCTACCCGCCAATAAAATAAGCAGCGTAACCTTCCAGCCGTACCGGAAAAGACGGCTCCCGCCTTTGTTTTTCCTCGATCGGAGACGAGCGAAGAATTGCATTACTGAAAGGTTAAAAAAGTTAAAACAGTTACAAGGTTAAAAGCGGTTTAACCTTTCTGACTCTTCGACCTCTCAGCGGTTCAACGATTTAACCCATTTTAACGTTGTAACCCTTTTAACAAATTAGAGGTTCAGCTTCACAACTCCCTCGTGCTGCTCGGTCGCACACGGCGCGTTGGTCGGAACCTCCGTCGCAGCATCGCTGGGCTGAACGACCTTCTGCTCGATCAAGTACCGCTCAACTTCCTCACCACTCACATCCGCGAGCATATGCCCGTTAATTTCCACGCAGGGCGAGAGCGGCTGTCCACTCTTGGTCTCCATCTCCCAGCGGAACGCGGGGTTCTGGATAATGTCCTTCTCTGTGTAGGGAAGATTGTATTTGGCCAGCACGGCGCGCACACCGGCGCTCCAACCACAAAAGGTCTTCAAATAAGCGGTGATTTCAGATGTTTGCATCGTCGGAATATATCACATCTTCGAGAATTGTAATCCCGCATGTTCGATTCGAAGGATCAATCTCCTTCTGCTCTTAAGAATGCATACTTGACTTTGGGCTACGTACGGCGCGCCCGGCGGTCGCGCCGTACTAATAACGGCTCGCTTCAGCTGGAATCTTCGTTTTACAGGCTCTCGAGCTCTCTTCGCAAATCTTCCTTCGATTTACCGAGTTTTTGTTGGAGTCGCCCCAGTAACTCTTCGTCTTTCCCTTCGGCAAACGTGAGGTCATCATCGCTCAACTGCGCGTATTTCTGTTTCAGTTTGCCTTTCACTTCGTTCCACCCGCCTTTGAATTCTAGTTTCGTCATAGTGATAGAGATTTCGCATGCGGAGCGCAGATCAGTTGTCTTGCGCCGCACAAATCGAGGCACACGCGCGGCGATTCCGGCGCGAAATTTCATTTAGGGGAAAGAAGGAACACCGTGAATAAGAAAATTCGCTACGACGTTGCGGGGTTAGGTCACATCGCGCAGACAGCCGTGCTGCCTGCTTTTAAGCACGCAGGCAGCGCGTTCAGCGCTTATCTGAAAAAGAGCAAATAATCGAGGCTGAACCGACCGGGGCCTGAGAGAAAGAGCCAGAAAAGAATCACCAGATAGAGAACTTCGGGAAGGTACAAAAATTCTGAGAGCCAACCGAGTATTGGTGGCGCCTTGATACTCTTAATCGCCGACGTGGCGATGGCCACGATCATGACGCCGCCAAGCATGATACATGCAAGCGGCGTTATCCAACCGAGAATGAGAAAAAGCCCAAAGACGAATTCGACCGCGGAAACAAAAATTGCGTTGACGTTGGCAAAGGGAACGCCCGCAGCGACCAAAGTCTCGCGCATTTGTTCCCGGCGTTCCGGAATGAAGATTTTGCCCCGGCCGGAAAGGAAGAACAGCAGGCCAACCGCGAGGCGCCCTATGAAAGCGCCCAGCCATTGCCATTGAGGCAATTCGTTTAGAAGCGTCCGTACCCAGCACATCTCCGTCCGGACTAATGCAATCCTATAAGAGTCTATGAGCAAGCTTTTACGCGCCTGTTCAACATTCTCATCTCAATAGCCGCGTTTGCGTCGTAGACGGACTAGCGATTTTTCCAAGCGTGCCGCGAGCTAACCTCTCGAGTCTTGATTTAACTCTGAGATATCGCGGGACAGCACAGCATCACACATGCGAATTTCACATCTGCATTCGGCTATGTGCATCCCCGTAAAAAGATGGCTACTGAAAACGCAATGAAGATTACGAAGAGCCAAACCAAATTGAACGCAATGCGATCCGAACGTTCAAATTTCCACCTTCGCCACATCTGAATCCTCGCTACCTAAGCTCATCATTTATTCCCATACGTCGAAGCTGCGAACACAGCTGCTCTAATGCGCAGCTCGCGTTCTCGTGCCTGTGTGCTTTAGCGCAACACGCCGAAATCAGGGGATCGCTATGGAACTCTTCTGCCTGCGGATATGCCGATAACAAGAAAGATCAGGCAAGCCACAAGGAACAGGAAGAACAAGAATTTGGCAATTCCTGCCGCAGCGGCAGCAATACCCGTGAACCCAAAAAGCGCCGCCACCAGTGCGATTGTGAGAAAAATTAAGGCCCAACGCAGCATCCTTTCACCTCCTTCAGAAAGCAATCGCACGAGTCAATCGCTGCGCGTGTTTTTTTCCTGAGGAACACTCAATGCGGCTGAAAAAAGTCAGCCGTCCGTAATAAAGAAACAATTCATGAGTGAGAAACAAACAGTCTCCGACGCCGTCGCCGTAGCCTCCGATCCGGTGCCCTAACCTCAGGCAGCGATTCACTTCACTCTGGTTAATCCAGTAAGACCTTCCCTTAGAAGGGTACAACTAACGAGCGGTAAGCCCTTCGCGGCTGCGCTGGCCTTTCTATTTCGAATTGTCGACAGTAACCTCGGGGCAGTGCGTCCAATAAGTCCGAAGAGACTTCGGCATACGTTCTCTTTGTGCATTATGAGCACAATCCTTTTAATCATTCTCATTCTATTGCTGATTGGAGCGTTACCTGCGTGGCCGTATAGTCGCGGCTGGGGCTATTATCCCAGCGGAGGACTCGGTTTGATTCTTGTGATTCTGATCATCCTCGCGTTATTAGGAACGATCTGACCATCACGCGGACCAGGCTGGACAAGCCTCAGTAACTCCAACACGCGAAGGAGTGAGCAATAAGAATGAGAGTCGGAACTCCCTTAAGGCTTTTGCCATTGAACTTGTAAGGAAAAAGACTATCGCAAGCAGAAAGGGAGTGACCATGCTCAAGGCGCCCTGTGACTGGCACCAAATGGTGATCGCAAACCATCTGTTCGAGGTAGCCCCGGTAACAAAGGCATCAAATTCAGATCCGAGACGCGATTTAACTGTATGACAAGATACATTTACTTACTTGCTGCCCTTGCGCTATTTCTGGCTTGCGAGCAAAAGCAGACAACAGTCAATCCGCCCGCGGAAAAGAAAGAAAGTAATACCACCGTCGTAAACCCGCCTGCGGAGAGGAAGGAGAGTCAAACTACGGTGATAAATCCATCTCCGACCACAGAAACCAAGAAAGAGAAAACGGAAATAGACATCAACGCTTCGCCCAGTCCGCAGTAGCAATAAATCAGGCTTGACGCCGCCACTCAAGGTGAATCCAATAGAAACCCTATGCGCTTCCTACTCTTCATCATTTTAATACTTGTGTTAATCGCCGCGCTGCCTACATGGCCATATAGCACAGGCTGGGGATACTATCCCAGCGGTGGTTTGGGTCTTATTCTGCTAATCGTGTTGCTTGTGATCTTGCTGCGCTAGCCACAGCGAAGCCATCGCAGAATACGATACCTGGCATTAGTTTGGTAGAGATGGATGGAACGCGTTGGCAAAATAGCTGCGGCTCTCCCACCTGGTATCTGCGCCTTCGGCGAAGTCGAGGCACCTTGCAGCATCATACCTTGTGACGCAGCGGTCTCAGAGCATGGGTGAGTTTTTGCAGGCCAAGTTCCAGCCGGGTTTTCACTGTTCCCAGCGGAGCATGCGTCGCCGCCGCAATCTCCCTATGGCTCAGTCCCTTGAAGAAAGCGAGCTCGAGCGCCTCGCGCTGAAGTCGCGGCAAGACGCGCATACACTCCCTTAGAAAGCGACGCAGATCGTTTAACATGAAAACCTCGTCTGCTTGGCGCGGCGAGTTAGGCGCCTGCTGGATTACCCGCTTTTGATAACGCTCCCGCACGCGAGAATAAGCCTGACGCCGTCGCAATCTGTCGATGGCTCGGCGGCGCGCAATGGTAACCATCCATCCTAGCGGCTTACCCGCTTTAGGTGAATAACGATCTGCTTCGTCCCAAATCTGAATAAAGATTTCCTGCAACACATCGTCAGCCTCGGCCTCTTCGTGAACAACTCCATCGATCGTCGCCCGTAGTCTCTTGCCATACCGGTCATACAACTCTGCAAGCGCATCATAGCGCCGGCGTGAAACCGCTTTCATCAACGCCTCATCTGGCACTGATGACACTCCCGGTTGATCAAGCGTGGACCCAATCATACTCGATTGCCACACGCCTGTGGGATTGATTCCTCCAAACAGCGTTCAGGTTGCTTATCGGCTCGCCACCGATCAGGTTCAGCTATCTCAGAAACGGCCGGCGCTCGCGGATAAAGCCATTGATGCGGTCTGGAGGGACATCCGAGAGTAGGACAGTGCAGTGTGTGTCTCCTGCCAGGCAAACAACGGATCTCTACCTGTCTGCCTTTAAATTTTCGCTGGCAAACAGTGCAAACACGCTGATCATCGAGCGAATTCCATCTGCGAAGTCGGTCTCCGGCACGCAGAATCGACATTCGATCGTCGAGTGTGATGTAAGCGATCATAACCGAAAAGCACTCTGCTCACTCTGTCGAAACAAACAATCGGGACGCTGGATGATTGTGTAATCAGACAAATCCCTACGCGAGTTTCTCCATGGGGAGATGACGAAACTCCGCGAGCCCGTCCAGGTGCGGACCCGCAGAAGTCGGAGGGCCCAAGCGTTAGCAAGCTCGCCTGAAGTGCTTCGCGACCTTGCGCAGTTGCGATGTCAGGCCGTGCTCAACGCCGTGATCAGCCGCCCTCGGAGGAGCAATGTTGTGTTCTTCGGATGCCACCGTTTCCGCCACGGCCAGAGTTTCATCCGTAGGTAACACCCAATCCATCGGGATCGAGTTACACCGCTCTGTCGGACAACTCAGTCGTAGCGGTCCATTTCGGCGTGTACCACCAGCTACCTGGATTTGCCGGCCGATAATAATCTTGCCGCAAACAAGACAGAAACGCTTGTCATCCAGAGAACGCCACTCTCGGAATTGATCAAGCCTCCGCAGTGCCTCCAGTTTGTCTGCATCGGCCAATGGAGCGGGAGGAGATAATGCCATCACAAAACGTATACGCGCGCAGCAAG
>DASWDX010000437.1:0-4233 GCA_036395055.1 Pyrinomonadaceae bacterium
GTCGGCCGCCTTGGCCGCCGACAACAATTGCCGAAAATCGCTGGCCAGGTCCCAAGATCACTTCCTCCATCCTGATCGGACGTGGGACGAAGTAGCCGTCTCTTCCAATAAGATAGAACGGCATTCCATCAATTTTCACGCGCAGAAACCGGTCTGCTCCAATATTGCCAATCTGCCAGAATTGGGCTTCGCCTGGCCGAATGAGAATGGTTGGCGTTACTGTGCCATTCACCGTAACTAACTCTTCGTAATCAGCACGGCCGATGGGATGGTGCTTGAGGAGAAGGACTTTCTCGGTGAGACCTTTCAAAAACGGATAGAGGCGGTCGCTGCCCTCAACAAGAATTCCTCCGGACAAGCCACCGATGATCTGTTGGTCAACGTTTCCGTGCGCGTGCGGATGATACCAAAACAGCCCGACATGCTTCTCGGGGATTGTTATCTGATACGTGAACGTCTGGCCAGGAGCGATGTGCAGAAACACGTTGTCGCCGTTGTTTAACGGAGAAACACCCAGACCATGAAAATGCAGGTTTGTCTCCTCGGATAGCTGATTATGCAGCGTCACAGTCAAGATGTCGCCGGAGCGCAAACGCCACAGCGGCGGCATGTATTGTCCATTGTAAAGCATGCCCTGAAACTGGTGGCCTTCAATCGTATAGGCACCAGAAGCGGCGACGAGATCAACATGAAGCTTCCCATCGCGGCTGGCGAGCATCACGGGATTCGCAAACGACTGGGCGGAATCGTGTTTCTGCGTGCACGCGTACGTGCAAACGATTGTTATGCCAAGAAGAATAAGGTGCGCTGGTTTCGGCATTCTTCTTTGTTCCGCATCAGACTTCTATCGCGCGTGCGTCGCGGCTTCTTCTATAATAGCCGCAACCTCCTTCGGCCTTGAGACGTAAACCGCGTGGCTGGCACCTGAAACTTCCACCTTGTGGCTCTTGGCTCGTGCTGCATACCACCGTTCGAGGTCGGGATTGATGGTTCTGTCCTTTGTGGGCACCAACATCCAGCTCGGTTTGCTTCTCCATGCGGGCTTCGTGACAACTGCATTGAAATTTTCAGCTGCGTTCAAGACTTGTGATCGCGCCATGAAAGCGGCTTGCTCAGGGGGCAGGTCGGCTGCGAAGTACTCATGAAACTGCGCGGGATCGAGATAAGTGAAACCGTCGGCCGTCTTTTTTATCGCGGTTGATTTGCTTAGATCACTTGGAAAGCGCTTTCCATCCTCAGCCTCACTCTCTCCCGCATCGGGCATGTGGGCCGCGATGTAAACTAATGCCATAACCTTCGGATCGTTAGCGCCTTCGGTGATTACAGCTCCACCGTAGCTATGGGCGACAACAACACATGGCCCGTCTTGCTGAGCGATCATCCGTTTCGTCGCAGCTACGTCTTCTTTGAACGATGTCTCCGGCTTTTGCACGATACTTACCTTGTACCCATCTTTAACGAGAATGTCGTAAACTCCTTTCCAGCCCGAGCCATCTGCCCAGGCACCGTGAACGAGAACAAAATTCCGTACCGGAGGAGCTTCTTTTTGCGCTGCCACTGTGAAGCAGCTCAACAGCGAAATTCCGATAATGAACCAAGGCTTTGACATAAAATCACGCATGAGGAGGTTAGGTTTCATGTCCTCAGCTCTTGATGAACGCGAGCAGGTCGGCGTTGATGGTATCTGCCTGCGTGGTGGGCATCCCGTGCGGGAAACCCTTATAGGTCTTCAGCGTCCCGTTCTTTAGGAGCTTTGCCGACAACGGCGCAGAGTCAGCATAAGGAACGATCTGATCGTCGTCGCCATGCATCACGAAGACCGGCACTGTGATCTTCTTTAGGTCTTCGGTGAAATCAGTCTGTGAGAAGGCGACGATTCCGTCATAATGCGCCTTGGCACCGCCCATCATACCCTGTCGCCACCAGTTCTGGATGATCGCCTCCGACGCTTTCACGCCGGGCCGGTTGAAGCCATAGAAAGGTCCCTCGGGCAGGTCGCGATAGAATTTCGAGCGATTAGCTGCGAGCTGCACCTGCAATCCATCGAAGACTTCTTTGGGAAGGCCTCCGGGATTAGCCGCCGTCTTCACCATCAGCGGCGGTACCGCGCTGATGATCGCCGCTTTCGCCACCCGGCTTTCGCCGTGACGCGCAATGTAATGCACGACTTCGCCGCCACCAGTGGAATGACCGACATGCACGGCACTCTTGAGATCGAGATGCGCGGTCAGCGCCGCGAGATCGTCGGCATAGTGATCCATGTCGTGGCCATCGCCCGTCTGGGTGGAGCGGCCATGTCCGCGCCGGTCGTGAGCGATCACGCGGAAGCCTTTGCCGACAAAGAAAAGCATCTGCGCATCCCAATCGTCCGCCGAGAGCGGCCAACCGTGACTGAACACGATCGGCTGTCCCTTGCCCCAGTCTTTGTAATAAATGTCGATGTTAGCTCCGTTTTCTTTTCCTACAGTTAGGTGTGGCATGGTTCCTTTCCTTATATGGTTTGTTGGTGACCTATTGTCGGCCGCATTTTATCTCAGCCAGGAATCAAGTGCGGTGTCTTGATTGATCGATTCAAAGTCCGGTTCTGCCTTTTGAGTAACTTACAGGCCCAGGTCGCTCAATCCAGGATGTTCATCAGGACGGCGACCAAGTGGCCAATGATACTTGCGCTCCGATTCCTTGATCGGCAGGTCATTAATAGATGCAAACCGAAATCGCATCAGGCCATTGCCATCAAACTCCCAGTTCTCATTGCCATAGGAGCGGAACCAATTCCCAGAGTCATCATGCCATTCGTAGGCGAACCGCACAGCGATGCGGTTTGCTTCGTAAGCCCAAAGCTCTTTGATCAGCCGGTAGTCGAGTTCTTTGGCCCACTTGCGTTTTAAAAATTGAACGATCTCTGCTCGTCCACTCGGGAACTCGGCGCGATTTCTCCAGCGTGAATCAGTCGTATAGGCCAGAGCCACCTTTTCGGGATCACGCGAGTTCCAAGCGTCTTCGGCCGCGCGAACTTTTTGAATAGCAGTTTCCCGAGTAAACGGGGGCAGGGGAGGACGTGTTGCGTTTTCTTCTTGCTTCCGTGGTTCTCGGCCCGGAGTTTTTTGATCAGTCATAGGTGTCGTCTTTGATCTTCCTTAAATCTTGTTCGCGTATTGATCCGCGAACAACGCTGGTTGTCCTCCTGTGTGCAGGAACAAGACAGTCTCGTCTTTCTTGAAAAATCCTTTACGGATCAAATCAATCATTCCCGCCGCGGCGCGTCCCGTATAGACTGGGTCCAATAAGAGGCCTTCGCATGTTGCAAACAAACGGATCGCTTCCCGCTCCTGCTCAGTTAACACCCCATAACCTGCTGAGCAATAGCTGGCATTTGCCAACACTTCCTTTCTTGTGAACTCAATGCGCTTACCCAACTTTTCACTAGCCAACGACGCCAGCTCTGAGACGTGTTCTTTCAACCATTCTTCTGATTCATCAATGCTAATTCCCAACAGCTTGCTTTTATATCCAAACACGCTCTGACCCAGGAGAAGTCCCGCGTGTGTACCGCCCGAGGATGTGGCAAACACGATCCAGTCTGCATGAAGATTCTGCTCCACTAGTTCTTTCATTGCGAAGGCGTATCCCAACGCGCCAGTCGCATTCGAGCCGCCGTAGGGAACGAGATAAGGCTTCATTCCCTGTTTGGCAGCGCGATCGAATGTCTCCTGCAGAATTTCGTCCCGCTCTTTGCGCTCGGCCACATACACGATTTCCGCGCCAAACAATTCATCGAGCAATAGATTTGCCGAAACCTGTTTTGGCTCGTCGCCGGTCAGAACGAGGATGCATTTAAATCCAAAGCGAGCCGCAGCCGCTGCAGTCTGACGGCAATGATTCGATTGCAGTGCTCCGCCCGAGATCAAAGTCTTCGCGCCTTGGTCACGCGCTTCCGCCACGAGAAATTCCAGTTTACGCGTTTTGTTGCCGCCGAAGGCGAGCCCTGTTTGATCGTCGCGCTTGATCAACAAACGCGGCCCGCTCAAAGCGTCGGACAGACGCGGCAGCGCTTCAATCGGCGTCGGTAAATGGGCAAAGTGCAATCTAGAAATATTCTTCACGCGCTATCGTAACGATGTTCGCATAATAGGATAACTAGACGCAAAAGCGACGCGAGGATGCGTCGCACTCCGAAAGTCCGCCGTCGGACGGACTCGTCCAGTGGCGAGCTTCGCGAAACACGGCACGTCC
>DASWDX010000438.1:0-5523 GCA_036395055.1 Pyrinomonadaceae bacterium
CGGCTGGCGCGATGACGTGGCTTGACGCCGGTGAGCCCTTACAACGCGCAAATATCATACTCAACACCCGCATACTGAATCGCATCATTGAGCATGAACCTGCCGACCTGGTGGCCATCGCAGAAGCCGGCGTCACGCTCAAAGACTTGAATGAGGAGTTGGCGAAAAAGGGTCAGTGGCTACCCATTGATCCACCAGAAGATGTCGACGGGCTGCGGCCAACAATCGGCGGCGTTGTCGCTACCGGCCAGGGCGGCGCGCAGCAGTTTGGCTACGGGATGCCACGAAGACACGTCATCGGAATGAAGGTTGTGCTCGCTGACGGCAGCCTGATCAAGGTTGGCGGCCGGGTAGTAAAAAATGTAGCCGGTTATGATCTTTGCAAACTATTCACCGGCAGCTACGGCACCCTCGGAATAATCGTTGAAGTTAACTTCAAACTGAGGCCAGTTCCTTCTGCAACGAGAACTGTCATAGCGCGGGGCAGTCGCGAGGACCTTCTTGCAAGCGCCCGGCAAGTAATCGTTTCCCGGCTCTTCCCTGTTGCCATAGAACTTTTTTCTCCGCGCTTTGCCTGCGAAGCGCAGTGGTCTGAGGGCGCCGATCATTTGCTTCTTATTCGATTTGCTGGATCATTAGGCGCCGTAACTGAGCAAACAAAAGCGGCCGCAGAAATGCTTAGAGGAAAGCGTGATGTAAAAGCTGAGTCGCGCGTAGAGGATTCAATCATCTGGAATACCCTCGCTTCGTTTCCTTCGCGATTTCGAAGGGATTTAGTTTGGCGAACCGGCCTGCGGCCGGCAGATGTAGGATCATTTCTGGCGAAATTAGATGAAGGCCGTAAGTATTCGGAATCAATCTGGCAGGCAGGCGTAGGCGATGGGCGTATTCGAGTTATTGAGCGATTGCAGGAGAGCTTTAATGAACCCCAGGAAGTTCAAAGAGATACGGTTGTACGCATCGAGAGGTTGAGAGGAGAGGCAAAAAGCCTCGGCGGAACGCTGATCATTGAGCATGCCCCCGCGGGGATAAAGAACCTCGCAAATGCCTGGGGAACATTCGGGTCTTCTGCCGGCATAATGCAACGGATCAAACATCAACTCGATCCAGATGACATTCTTTCGCCCGGACGTTTCGAATTTTGTGGGGGTGCAGGATCAGCAGCAGCGCCACACAGCTTTAGCTAGCTTGGAGCGTCAGGGACAGTAGCCCGTCTGTCAGAAACGGCACCTTTGCCATCGCGAATTAGAGTGTCCACGGTTTGAATTAATCTCTGTGCTCTGCACTGATGTATATCGCAGGTTGGGTCCGGTCGCTATCGCTCCCGGTTCCGTATCTATCGACCCACGTTGCCAGAGTCTATGCTACGGGGTCAGGTTGGGGTCATGTTTAGCCACCGAGTCCAACCGCGATACGCAAACCGTTCAATGCTCGCGCTGCCGAAGGAAAGGCTGGCAATCATGGGTCGACGAATACTGAACCGGGAGCGATAGCGACCGGCTTCAAGCGATAACACGCGCGTGTCGATTGCTAATTTTGCCGTCCCTGTGAGTTAAGTCTTGACGAGCACGAACCCCGTCGTTACCGCTCCGGGTTCTGAATTTGTGGGCCATCGGACGTTGGACTCTTGACTAACAGGGACCTCGTCGCTACTACTCTGGGTTCTGAAGTTTTGCGTCTTTTGTTTTGTCAGCCCACAAATTTCTGACAACCAGGAAACTGACAAAAATGCTGTCGCTGCTTTGGTCTGCCGGCGCACAAAGAATTTACAAGCCATGAAAAACAAAATAACTCCAACAATTGCCCGCCTCTTTGTAGTTGCCAGCCTGACTATCGCGTTCGTTGCCGTGCCGAGATCGAAACTGTTCTCGGAGGTAACGTTCCCGATTGCGCACGCCGCTTCGCGAGAACCAGTTCGTGCGAAGCATGCAATCGTTGCTTCGACAAACAAAATAGCATCGCAAGTTGGTGTAGACATTATGAAACGCGGTGGCAATGCGGTCGATGCGGCGATTGCGGTCGCGTTCGCGCTGGCGGTTACGCATCCGGCCGCGGGCAATCTGGGCGGGGGCGGTTTCATGATGATTCGCCTCCGGAATGGAAAGACTACGGCGATCGACTATCGCGAGATGGCCCCCGAGGCTGCCACACGCAACATCTATCTCGATAAGAACGGTAACTTGATTGAAGGCGAAGGTGGCTCGCTCATCGGCTATCGCGCTGCCGGAGTCCCGGGAACGGTGCGCGGCATGGAGTTGGCACTTAAGAAATATGGGTCGGGCAAACTTGGCTGGGCTCAGCTGATCGAACCTGCGCGTCAGCTCGCTAATGGGTTCACCGTGAATTATTCCCTGGCGCGATCGCTGCGCGGCAGTAGCGAATACCTTTCACAGTATCCGGAAACTAAACGCATCTATCTCAAGGGCGGAAAGTTTTACAGCGAAGGCGAAATCTTTCGGCAGCCTGACCTGTCAGCCACGTTTGCGCGGTTACAAAAATTCGGACCAAACGAATTCTATGAAGGTCAAACTGCGACACTGATCGTCAACGACGTTAAGCGTCACAATGGGCTCATGACACTGGCGGATCTGCGCGGGTACGTAGCCAGGGAACGTCAGCCACTACGTGGACATTATCGAGGCTATGAGGTTATCTCCATGCCTCCACCTTCGTCTGGCGGCGCCGTGCTGATCGAGATGCTCAATATCCTCGAAGGTTACGAGCTTGGCAAAATGGATTCCGCTTCGTCTGAGCGTTATCACGTGATGACGGAAGCCATGCGCCGGGCGTTTGCTGATCGGTCCGAGTTTATGGGGGACTCTGATTTCGTCAAGGTGCCCGTCGCCGGTTTGATCGATAAATCTTACGCCGCGAAACTTCGCGGCACGATCAATCCCGAACGCGCGTCAACGAGCGTCGAAATCAGCGCTGGACAACCGGCGGGTTATGAATCTGAAGAGACTACGCATTTCACCGTAGTTGACGTCGAAGGCAACGCGGTCGCGAATACATATACGCTGAACAACTCGTATGGCTCCGCAGCGGTGGCGAAAGGCACGGGAATAATTCTAAACGACGAGATGGACGACTTCGCCGCCAAACCTGGCACGCCAAACCTGTACGGCTTGATCCAGGGCGAACGCAACGCCGTTGCGCCGCGCAAGCGTCCGCTATCTGCGATGACGCCGACTTTTGTGCTGCGTAAAGACGGCAGCCTGTGGTTCACAGTAGGTAGTCCCGGCGGGCCAACAATCATCAATACCGCGCTCTGCGTCATTACCAACGTCGTCGACTATGGCATGAACATTCAGCAAGCAATCGACTTCCCGCGAATTCATCATCAATGGTTACCGGATGAGTTGGTATTCGAACCTTACGGTCTGTCAGGCGACACGCAAAAGGCCCTACTCTCGCTGGGCCACAAACTTGCCCGGCCGCACTACCTCGGCGATGCTGAGGGCATCATGATTGAAGAAAAGACCGGGACGCGACTCGGCGCAACTGATCCGCGCCGGAGTGATGGTTTGGCTATCGGGTATTGAGATCTAATCAAGCAGTCCAACAGCTGGGGGCGCGCGATATTTTTGGTGTTGCAGCCTGCGCAAACGTCTGGGATTCATCGATAAACTTCGCGCCGGTGGCGAATCCGATTAACGCGCACCTCACGAGCGGTATCGTCGATTTCGTAAACGACACGATATTCGCCAACACGAATTCGCCAGTCGCCGTCTGAGCCGGTTAACTTCCGACAACCAGTGGGACGAGGATTTTTCGTGAGCGCCTGCATTGCCCTGATCACGGGGTCGTGCAATTTGGAAGGCAGTCGTCGCAGATCTCTTTCCGCGGCGCGTTCGAGGAAGACCCGATACATGCCTATTTGCCGTTGCGTTTGTCCAAATATTCCTCTAGCGGGCGGTAGTGAAGCTTTTTGCGGCGGGCCTGTTTGAGCCAGACCATATCTTCTCGGTCTTCTGCTCGTTCCAGTAGTTCCTCGTAATCCTTGATCGGAATAATGACTGAAACGGCCTTTCCATTTCGCATCACAATCTCTGGCTGGCGACTGGTCGGTTTCATAATGGTTAACTTAGCACCGCCGGGACCTCTGCCGTAAACCTGCCGAGGATTTTCTAATTACTAAACATCAACCCGGTCGGCAGCAAATGCCAGACAGGCTCTAATATCCTCCGCCGTGAGATCAGGGAAATCTGCCAAAATCTCTTCTTCAGTCATGCCGCTGGCGAGGTACTCCAGCATCCGTTACGGTCATTCGCGTTCCGCGAATACAAGGCTTCCCGCTGCGCTTACCCGGCTCAATCGTGATGATCTTGCTATAATCCATAAGCGGAATGATAACAAAACGAATTCATGTTGCAACCTAAACAAGTCGACTTGATCAAGTCGGAGTTGCCAGCACTCTTGCAGGCTGAAGAACAAAAACTACTCGCCTGCATTCACTGCGGGCTGTGTCTCGAGGCTTGCCCGACCTACGTTATTACTGGTGATGAAAACGATGGGCCGCGCGGGCGCCTATATCTAATGCGCGCCGTCGGTGAAGGCCGGCTCGCGAGTGACTCGACGGCTTTTGAGCGCCACATTGATCGGTGCCTCGGCTGCAGAGCTTGCGAGCAGGTTTGTCCTGCCGGAGTCGAGTATGGACAACTCCTGGAAGCTGCACGTGGAGAATTATTTGAGTCCGGGGTAAAGCGAGGTTTCGGTTACAAAACATTGCGCCTGGTGCTCAAGCATATCTGGCTGCATCCGGCTCGCTTGAGATTTGCGTTTGCAACGGCTCGGCTGTTTCGCGATAGCGGCGTGGTGCGAGTGTTGCGAAAATCCGGAATGGCGAAACTTCTTTCCCGGCGATTTGAATTTGGCTTGGCACTGCTTGAAAGCTCAGCCCCTAAACGAGTCGCGGGTGCAGATGCGTCAGCCAATGCAAAGCGAGGAAGCCTGAAAGCGAGTGCAACTGGCCAGACTACTCACTTGCCGAGTGTCCGAAGCCAACTTCCGCGAGAGGACACGATGTTATTTACCGGCTGCGTGGGGGCCGGACTCTTCGCGCGCGTGAACGAAGCGACCACGCGCGTTCTCAAAGCAAATGGTTTTCAAGTTCAAACGCCGTCTGATCAGGTTTGCTGCGGCGCATTACACGCGCATGCGGGCGACCTTGAAGGCGCGCGCCTGCTCGCCCGCAAAAACATCGCCGCCTTCGAAGACGATGAAACGAAACCAGTCATTACTAACGCCGGTGGGTGTGGGGCGATGCTCGCATCTTATGCACACCTGTTGGCAGCCGACAACGACTTTGCCGAGCGAGCGAGCAGATTTAGTGCGCGCGTTCGCGATGTCAGTCAACAGTTGGAGAACATCGAAATCAAGCCTGGCGCCGGCGGAATCGAACAGCTTGTAACTTACGACTCCTCCTGTCACCTGCTTTACGGACAACATGCCGGTGAAGCTCCGCTCAGAATTGTGGGCGCCGTCCCGGACGTAAAGTTTGCACGGCTTGGTGGTTCTGAAAGG
>DASWDX010000439.1:0-10079 GCA_036395055.1 Pyrinomonadaceae bacterium
TGGTGTTGAGCCAATGGATTCGGTTAAGCCGAATTTTTCAGGGGCTCATGAAGAACTGCTGGAAGATGCAGTCTCGATCGAGGATATCGACGAGGTGTTGGAGAAGCTTGCGACCGCCGGCATCTCGGGAACAGAAACAGACGAGCCGGTGATCGGGGAAGTCTCTTCCTCGGCAGCGCAGGCTGAAGACGATGATAACGCTCCGGAGGAGATGGAACTTGACCTCTCAGCGGGCGAGTTGGATAAAACTTCGGATCCAGTTCGAGTTTACATGCGCGAAATGGGAGTGGTACCGCTCCTTAAGCGGGAGCAGGAAGTTTCCATTGCCAAGAGAATCGAGTGGGGTCAGAAGCGCGCGCAAAAAGGAATCACCCGTTCGCCGATGGCGGTGGCGGAGTTGTTGAAGATTGGTGCTGAGCTGGAAGCAGGAACGATCGGAATTCGCGACGTGGTTATTTTTTCCGATCAGATGGAAACCGAAGAGCACGAGGACAAGACGGAAGAGTACCTGCAATGGACTATCGAAGGTATTAACAACATTCGTAAGCTCTACAAGCGTGGGCTGAAAGAACTGGCGCAACTCAACGCCGAGCAAAAGGTCAGACGCGGCAAGGGATCGAAAAAGCTGACGCGACTGCGCCGCAAGGTGGCGCGCACGCGTCTTGAGATTGTCGGGGAAATTGGAGGATTGCATCTCAAGGAGGCGATTCGTCAGCGTCTGATTAACGCCATTGCCACACTTCATCGGGAGGCGCGCACACTGGAGCGCGAGATCGAAAGCAATACAGCGAAGCTTGGCAAGAAGCGAATCAAGGCGGAAGAGGCGAAGGATCTAAAGCGGCAGATTTCTGCGGCAAAGCGCCGGCTGAAAGAGATTGAAGCGGAGCATCACGTTTCGCCTCTCGAAATCAAGCGCTCACACCAGATGATCGTGACCGGTGAGGCCCAGGCCGCACAGGCTAAGCACGAACTGACGGAAGCTAACCTGCGCCTGGTAGTTTCCATTGCCAAGAAGTATCAAAACCGCGGCCTTCAGTTTCTCGACCTCATACAAGAGGGCAACCTGGGGCTAATGAAGGGCGTGGACAAGTTTGAATGGCGGCGTGGTTACAAATTCTCCACCTACGCGACCTGGTGGATCCGGCAGGCTATCACGCGCGCGATTGCGGATCAGGCACGTACGATCCGCATTCCGGTTCACATGATTGAAGTGATCAATAAGCTGAGAAACACCTCGCGCGAACTAGTGCGAGAACTTGGGCGCGAACCGACGACCGAAGAAATAGCCAAGAAAATGGGTATGTCTGTTGAGAAAGTGAGCAAGGCACGCAAGCTTGTGCAACAGCCAGTTTCGCTGGAAACACCCATTGGCGAGAGCGGAGATTCGCAACTCGGGGACTTGATCGAAGACAAATCGAGCACCAGTCCGGCCGAGCGAGTCATAACTTCAAATCTGCGTGAGATCACCGGCGACGTCCTGCAAACCCTGAGCCCTCGCGAAGAGCGTGTAATTCGGATGCGCTTTGGTCTGGACAGAGAAGGGCATGAGCGCACGCTGGAAGAAGTTGGCCAGGACTTTAATGTCACGCGCGAACGCATTCGCCAGATAGAAGCGAAGGCACTTCGCAAACTGCGCCATCCTTCGCGAGCACGCGTGCTCAAGAGTTTCATCGAAGGGCAGCGACAATAAGCAGGACAGACTTTTCAGTCTGTCCGGTATCGAAAGGATGACGGGCAAGAATGCCTGTCCTACAAATCAAGAAAAAGGAAAGCGAACAATGAGTGAGAAAGTTTCGAGTGTGACAGACAGTTCCTTTGAGAAGGAAGTGCTGCAATCAAGTAAACCGATGCTGGTGGATTTCTGGGCGGAGTGGTGTGCACCCTGTCGCATGCTGGCGCCGACAATTGATGCCGTCGCCGAGCAGTTTGGCGAGAGTGCCGGCGTCGTGAAGATTAATGTCGATGACAATACTTCCACAGCGCAACGCTATGGCATCAAGGGTATTCCGACGCTTATTCTGTTCAGCGCCGGAAAGGAAGTGGAACGGGTAGTGGGCGCGACCAGCAAAGAGTCGATCTCCCGCATGATCGAGAAGCATGTTCTGGTTACGAGCGCCTAAGCAACCGAATCACATCGGCTGAAAGTGAAAGGGGAGCCAGTTGATGCTGGTTCCCCTTTTCGTGCAGCAATGACTAATTGGGAATGGTAGCGCCTGGAGAAGGGCAATGATCAAACGGCTGCGTAGCCCTTTCTGGCGCATTCTTCCAAAAGGATTGCCAGAGTCATATTGGACGCGCAGCTACATCGCTTAACTGGAACGCACGATCGGTGTCGCACCGCTTAGACCAGCCGAGTTTGTCATCTTCCGTATCGGTCAATGGACTGGATCGACGAAACCTGATCCCTGAACGGCTTTCGCTTACAGCCGGCAAATCAGAAGCTCGCGCTCGTAGATCGTCTCCGGCGGGAGGCGGTCGTGTAGATCCAGGAAAAGTTCTTCGTGACCGAGCACTTCGTCGCGCCAGGCAGCGCGGTCGAAGGCTTGCAATTCCTCAAACTTACTCTTTGGGAAATCGAGACCCTGCCATTCCATGTCTTCGTAGTGGGGCATCCACCCAATCGGCGTCTCTTTACCAAGAGCCCGGCCATGGGATCGGTCGACGATCCATTTGAGCACCCGCATATTTTCACTAAAGCCGGGCCAGATAAATCCCCCCTGAGCATCCTTACGAAACCAATTTACATGAAAGACACGAGGCGTTTCGCTGAGGGAGCGCTGCATCTGGATCCAGTGGCGAAAGTAATCGCCCATGTGGTAGCCGCAGAATGGCAACATGGCCATAGGATCGCGGCGCACCTTCCCAATAGTTCCCGCAGCGGCGGCAGTCATCTCCGACCCCATGGTGGCGCCTGCGTAGACGCCGGAGCTCCAGTTAAAAGCCTGGTAGACAAGTGGCATGGTGGTGGCGCGGCGGCCGCCAAAGATGATCGCGCTGATCGGCACACCGTTTGGATCTTCCCAGGCAGGATCGATCGTCGGACATTGCGCCGCGGGAGCCGTAAACCGTGCATTGGGATGTGCTGCTTTGGCGCCAGTCTCCTTCGCAATCTGCGGCGTCCAGGGCTTTCCCTGCCAGTCAAGACACTCGGCGGGAGGCTCGTCGGTCATACCTTCCCACCAAACGCCACCTTCAGGCGTAAGTGCGACATTGGTGAAAATGCTGTTCTTTGCGAGCGTCGCCATTGCATTAGGATTGGTCTTTTGTGACGTGCCCGGCGCTACACCAAAAAAACCGGCCTCCGGATTTATGGCTCGCAGGCGGCCGTTCTCATCCGGCTTGATCCAGGCGATGTCATCGCCCACGGTCCAAACTTTCCAGCCTTCGAATCCCCTCGGAGGAATCAGCATGGCGAAGTTTGTTTTTCCGCAGGCACTCGGAAAAGCGGCGGTGACGTAGGTCTTTTCACCTTGCGGACTTTCAACACCTACGATCAACATGTGCTCGGCCATCCAACCTTCGTCGCGCGCGATGTTTGAAGCGATACGCAGGGCGAAGCATTTTTTGCCGAGCAAGGCATTGCCGCCGTACCCGGAACCGTAAGACCAGATCTCGCGCGTTTCGGGAAAATGTACGATGTACTTCTCTTTGTTGCAAGGCCAGGATACATCCTTCTGACTCGGCGCAAGCGGAGCGCCAACCGAGTGCATACACGGTACTACGCGCTTCACGTCCTTATCGATTTCCGCATAAATCGGCATGCCGATGCGCGCCATGATGCGCATGTTGACAACTACGTAAGGCGAGTCTGTAAGCTGCACGCCAATTTGCGACATCGGCGAGCCGATCGGTCCCATGCTGAAGGGGAGCACATACATCGTCCGGCCGCGCATCGCTCCCTGGAAAAGCTCCTTCAGTTTCTTCCGCATCTTGAATGGCTCTTCCCAGTTGTTAGTGGGACCGGCGGCGTCCTTTGAGAGCGAGCAGATAAAGGTACGGTCTTCGACGCGAGCAACATCGCTCTTATCCGACCGCGCGTAGTAGCAACCCGGCCAGAGCTCCTCGTTGAGTTTAATAAAAGTGCCGCTCGCAACCATCTCCGCGCAGAGCCCTTCGTTCTCTTCCTCAGAGCCATCCACCCAGTGGATCGCGGCGGGCCGGGTGAGTTGGGCCATTTTCTCGACCCACCGCAGCAAGTGCTCGTTGTTGCTCAGGGGAACAGAGGGGTCTCGACTAATTGTCATTGCGCCGAGACCCGTTACCACGGGTGAACTCTCGTCATGGGGAATAGTCGTCATTAAGGCCTCTTATTTTCGGTAAGTCTCTGCAATTCTTCGGCTCCGCTAGATTTTTACCGGAGTCGACGCCAAAAGCAACAGCGCATCCTCGGGCTACGGTCTCCTGGTTTCCACTCTCTGCGTTAACTCCGCATGCTTCTGCACCTCTGGGCGAGCGTGCTTGCTAACGAATATTAATCGCCGGAATGCGTGAGTCCTTTTAATAGAAGAGTCAAACTGGCTGTTCTTACGTAGCGAGTAGCGCTGGTACTTCTGCATGACTACTGTAGCGCTCAGCAACAGCCACGCGCTTTTCGTAAGCCTCCCGCGCAACTTGCACGTCTTCGAGGAAGTGAGAAAGCTCCTCGAGTTTTAACGCTTGGGGACCATCCACCAACGCCTGTCCTGGCGCCGGATGGAAGTCTACGAGAACCATGTTGGCCCCGGAGATGATCCCCTGGGCAGTCGCGTGCATTATGTCCAGTATTCCCTCGGCGCCACTGGTGCGAGAACCGATAGCATGAGAAGGGTCGATGCACACCGGCATGCGCGTTAATCGCTTGACCACGGGCACGTGGGCGAAGTCGACGAAATTCCGGTGCGGTTCGCCGATGTTTGTCTTCATGCCGCGTAGTGCAAAGATAACTTTGTGATTCCCTTCGCTCGCGAGATACTCGGCAGCATGCAGCGACTCATCCAGGGTAATACCGAAACCGCGCTTGAGTAACACGGGGAATTCCTTTTGGCGCCCGACAATCTTCAGCAGCTCAAAGTTTTGTATGTTGCGTGTGCCGATCTGAAGCATTACGCCCGTTGGGTTTCCGGTATCGTGCAGGGCATTCTGGATCTCATCGATGTGGGATTCGTGAGTCACTTCCATTGCGATGACTTTGATTCCGTATTTGCCGGCGAGATCGAAAACGTAATGTAAGCATGCCTTGCCATGTCCCTGAAAAGAATAGGGACTGGTGCGTGGCTTATAAGCGCCCATGCGCGTGCAAATTTGTCCGTGCTCGTTAAGCGCCCGCATCATCAGCTCGACGTTTGTCGGTGTGTCCACCGCACACAATCCGGCGAATACGTGCAGCGTATCCTGTCCGAAGCGCACGCCCTGATATTCAAAGTGTGAATCGCGGTCATCGCCTTTGTGCCGGCCGAGCACGCGATACTCCTCAGACACGCGCACCGCGCGCTCCACGCCGGGTAAACTTCGCATGTCGTCGAGCGAGATTGCGGCAGTGTTACCTATCAGGTAGATCTCCGTCAGCGTTTGCTCAATGCCCTGCTCGCGATGAACGCGCAACTGAATATTCTCGAGGCTGCTGAGGCGGGCCAGCAACTGCCGGTAAGTCGCGCTCTCGGGATCGATGTTAGGAGTCAGAATCAAAATCATGATCTTTAGTTACCTGCCTTTTAGTTATTCCGTGATGGTATCCAGAAGCGTCCAGAATTCGGGCAGCGACACTGCCACCGAGCTTCGCGCGCCTTCGATGCGGGACGGTTCTGCTGCCCCTAATGCTGCCACGGTGCCGGCCATGGCAATGCGGTGGTCGCCAAACGAGGAAAGGCGAGCACCATGCAACTCATCAGCTTCGTGGAGGTGCCAGCCGTCCGCGTGCTCCTCGATGCGCGCGCCCATGCGCGACAGGTTTTCCACGGTGGCGGCAACGCGGTCTGATTCTTTCACCCGCAACTCGCTGGCGTCCCGTAGTTTCATCTCGCAGCCAATGCTCGCGGCGACGAAGCCCAGCAGCGGTAGTTCATCTATCAAGCTGGATACGGTGGCTCCCGAAACTTCCAGCGTCCGACGTTCCTTCGATGCACCGCTGCGGACATGAAGTGTGCCGACGGGTTCCCCGCCTGCGAATCTTTCATCCACAACATCGATCTCCGCGCCCAATGCACGAAGCGCGAAAAGAAAACCTGTGCGCGTCGGATTAAGCCCAACATCCTGGATAAAAAGATCAGAGCCGGGAAGAACAACTGCCGCAGCCACGAAGAAGGCCGCAGAAGAAATATCTCCGGGCAGGAAGAGGTTACAGGAATGTAGCGGCGGGCCGGCTTGAATGCTGCATGCGTTCCCATTTCGTGTGAGGTTCGCACCGAATGCCGGCAACATACGTTCAGTGTGATCGCGCGTCTGCGTCGGTTCCTCAACAGTCGTGATGCCGTCCGCAGCCAATCCCGCGAGGAGCACGGCGGATTTTATCTGGGCGCTGGCGATTGGCATTTGATAGTGAATTGGTTGCAAACGGTGGCATCCCACAATGCGGAGTGGTGCGCAACCATTAGCTTGTGTTTCCACTCGCGCTCCCATCAAGCGCAAAGGTTCAGCAACTCGCAGCATTGGCCGGCTGCGCAGCGAATCATCACCGGTAATCGTGGTCGCAAAAGGTTGGCCCGCGAGAATGCCCGCGAGCAGGCGCATGGTAGTGCCTGAGTTTTGCGCATCCAGGCTTTGCGCTGGTTGTTGTAAACCTGAACTCCCTGCGCCTTCGATGATGATAGTGGAGTCACTTCGAACGATGCGTGCGCCGAGAGCCTGAAGACAATTGATCGTCGCCATGCAGTCCTGCGCAGAGGAAAAATTTTTGATGACTGACTCACCGTCGGCAAGGGAACCAAGCATCGCGGCCCGATGAGAAATAGACTTATCGCCCGGCACGCGCAGCTCGCCTCTGACGCGATTGATCGGAGACACAACCACTGCGTCGTCATTCGTTCGCTCAATGTCGGTACTGTCAATCGCGCTCATAGTTTTCTTATTCTTCCAGCAAGTTTGCGCGGTTTTCGGCAGTTACCATTTTTACTCCCGCTGGGTAGCAGCCCAAAACGCGCACTTCCGCCGCGCGTTCATTCAGTTCGGCGAGCGCTTTGATGACTTCTTCGTCCTTCGTCGACGCCTGCAAATCGAGATAGAAGTGATATTCCCATGGCCGGCCTTTTATGGGTCGACTCTCAATCTTGACCAGATCGATTCCGCGTCGTGCAAATGGCTCCAGCGCGTCATAGAGTGCGCCACCACGGTGCGGCAATTTTAGAATCAACGAGAGTTTGTTTGCGTCAGGACTGACGGTGGCTTCTGGAGTAAGCAAGACAAAGCGGGTGTAGTTTTCGGGATGGTCCTCCAGGAATTCGCAGAGCACCACGCCGCCGTATAGTTTCGCCGCGCGTAGTCCGGCGATGGCGGCCCGTGTGCGATCGCCTTGCTTCATTACACGAGCCACACTACCCGCCGTGTCTTCAGTCGCAACCCTCTGAACCTGCGGATGCGCGGCGAAGAAGCGCTCGCACTGAGCCAGAGCGACCGGGTGTGATTCGACAGTCTTAATTTCTTCGAAGGACGAGCCGGAACAACCGATAAGAAAGTGACGGATGGGAATGACTACCTCGGCGGAAATGTGAAGGGAGCTTTTCAGGAGGAGGTCATAAGAGCGGTGAACGGAACCAGCCAGACTATTCTCGATGGGCGCGAGAAGATAATCGGCGACCCCGTCGTCGATTGCCGTAAACAGCAATTCGAAAGTCGACCGGGGCACAAGTTGAATGTGCTCGCCGAGGAGCTTGACCGCGGCTTCTTCACTAAAGGCGCCGCGCTCTCCCTGAAAAGCAACTCGTGACCTAACCTGTGGATCGTTCATTGTTTCAGCGTCCTTAACAACGATTAACTACAACTCCTGTCCCTCATGCTCGATGGCCTCAGCTTCGACCCGACGCGACTCGCGAATGATGCAGCCGAAGAGTTCAACAATCGCCTTCTCATCAAGCGGTCCCTGATTAGCTCGACGTGCCCGGTCAATTACTTCAAGCTCCCGTGTGGGGTCACAGATAGTAGAGCCCGCGAGCTTCTTCGATTGGCCGACTTTGATGGCCAGGCGTGCACGCATATTGAGCAGGCGAAGTATCTCATCATCAACTGCGTCGATCTCAGATCGCCGATCCGCAATGGTCATCTGATTAATTCCTCCTATAAAGAAATGTCTCACACCGCCTTACTGCCTACTTCGATCGACCTCGACCTGCCACGTTATCTATACAAAAAGCCAACCGCAACATTCACCGGGAAGGTTGCGGCTGGCTCTGGTTGAAATCGTCTTGCGGCGTCTACGTTTTTACATCATCACCTGGTGACGCGCACAAGCTTTCGCCCCGCAGCCGCTCCTCCGTAAAGAAGAAGCGGTACGTAAAAGCGAAATAATAATACTGAGCGAACTGCATACGGTTTACAAGTCTAATCTAGTTTCCACATTGAATCTACTGGAAACAGCGATCGAAATCGAAGCGATGAATCAAGGTTTTGCGCCTTCTCGCCGCCATGTTACTCCATGCCCGCTGATAGTTGCTACACTATCCGGTAGATAATCTGCTGCATTGCTTCTTTTCGTTGCCGACTTTTCGGCCATCGGATTACCCCGCTTACGTGCGTTCGTAACGAATTGTGAGATAGGGCTCAGCGGTTCTCGGTGAGTCCTTGCAGTCGTTTTTGCTGCAGGTTGCTGCGGTAGCTCTGCTCGAGGTATTCAGCACCTTCGACCGTCAGAACCAGTTGTGAACTGTCATCTCGCGCTACAAACTTCTTCTGCAGAAGAAACCATAGGGTGAAGTCGAGATGCTCCCGCGGCCGGCCGATCAATTTTTCAAATTCACGCCAAAAAATTCCCGGGTTCGATGGTTCCACACGCCGCTTGGTGTAAAGGGCCTCGAGCACGGTAAGCCGGACGATTTGCTCCATCTCGAAGTCGTTCTCAGACTCTGCGCCACTAGACACGAGTCGCCATCGATCCTGCCGGCGCTGCTCGTGCAGCACGTCGTACCGTGCCCGCTTTTCCGGATCTCTCAGCACCGTATAGGCCTCAAGGAGCGTACGGAATCGGTTCTCGTCGCCGGTTTGCTGATTATCGGGATGGAATCGCTGCGCCAGCAGCCGGTAGACGCGGTCGATCGTCTCTGGGTCGGCGCTCGTGTTGACCTGCAGCACTTCGTAATAATCGATGGGTTCTTCTATCGGCATAAGCGGGGTTTCATAACAGTTGCCTAATTTTGCTGAGGTAAGGATTGGAGGCGGCGATCGGAATCGAACCGATGAAGAAAGGTCTTGCAGACCGTTTGGGATCCTGCTCACTGAATATCAGCGAGTATCGTGCATTGATAATTACAGGCTTTTCCGTCTCCATCTTACACTCTATGTTACTCCATGTGTGCAGGTAGTCGCTACATTATCCGCTACACCTCTAAATGGACCACAGATTGCCCTTTTTATATTGTCGCTTGTGGGACGGATTTGGCGGCGCGCCCTTCGTTGACATTCCCCCGAGCTAGTCATATCGTCTGGCGCAACGAACCACAGGGTAATCAACCCTCCCAACCGAAAGGATGTAGGAAATGATGAAGCAACTGACAAGTATGCTGCTGCCCGCGGTTTTTGTAGTGGTGGCATCATCGATCGCTTACGCACAACCGAAGCCCAAGATGACAGCGGACGAACAGGCGTTGATAGCCTTAGACAAACAGTGGACGGCAGCGGAGTTGCGGCTTAATGACGACGACCGCAAGACCATCGACCGCATCGTGGCCGACGACTACACGGACATTACGCCTTTTGGTCAAATCGAGAACAAGGCGCAGTACATGGCGGCGCTCAAGCACAGCGAGGACACGGACGTGGCCGACGAGTACGTGGTTCGCTTCTTCGACGGTGGCAAGCTCGCCGTCATGACGCACCGCGGGACGGTCAACGGGAAGCCAACCTACCGCAGCACCCACGTGTGGGTGAAGCGCGGCAATAACTGGCAACTCATTCAA
>DASWDX010000440.1:0-5098 GCA_036395055.1 Pyrinomonadaceae bacterium
GGCCCCGCCGGCAGGCAAATCCAACTGGAAGATCCTGATGATAATGCGGTCGAGTTGTTTGAGCCGGCCTCGGATTGAAGTCGAACCGACGATGGTTGGCGAAGTTGCTTTCACCGAGCGGCCATCCGATGGATCGATCAGACATCCATCTTTTCAGGGATTGTGTGAAGACAAGAATCCAAAGGAAGTTGTGCGGGAAGAACCTTTAGCCCGTGCCGAAAGCTGACCTACCGCTAGAGCCGTGATGAAGAAAGCTGTCAGGGCAACCCAGTTCTGAGGGTCAGCAATCGTGAAAGTGTAAAAGGGCGGCAGAAAGAAAAAGTTGAAACACAACATCCCCAACATTGAAGCCAAGAGCGCAGGCTTACTTCCCCAAAGGATCGCGACAAAGACTACGAGCAATAAGAACGCGAACCTAATCGTCGTTGAATTGACGTGAGCACGCAGCGGGATTAGTGCGGCTGTTAACGCAGCAATGCCAATGGTAGCGAGAAAATAACTGGCCCATCGGTTACCGTTCGAGAGACCAATCCGAAACCGCTTTTAGATTTTTCATTACGTACTTCGGTAGAGCAGTGACCTGTTTGACGAAATTTAGGTGGCAGCTTCAATAGTACTCACGCGAATAGTCCTGCCGCTTAACGTGCCAGTCACCTTCACCTTCTGACCGGCGAAGTCGCGCGCCTTCTCTTGTCCTACTTTATCGAGCTGGTACACGCGCTTGTGGTCGCGATCGGCGAGGACGAATTTGCTGCCGCCCTTAACGCAGACAAGTGTGCAGTTTTTATTGTCTCCCATGCCGGACATGTGTTTCAGCCCGCAGGAGCTGTCACTGATGTAGCCGACAATTGAAGTATCCGCGCCTGCCCTGCCATTGCTGTTCCGGCCGATGCTTGTTACCGACGCCGCAAGAAGAGCGACGAGTGCCAGAGATATTGACGTTAACTTCATAAAACGCATTTTTCGTTTTCTCCTTCGCTTGTTCGTTTTCATTTTCGGGAGAGTTCCCAAACTGCATTTCTTCATCAGGGCTTCGCTGCGGGACTTGGCGTGGCAGCGGGCGCGCGGCGAGGCGCGCTCGAATGCCAATGCACGATGCGCCATTGTCCGTCGCGTTTTTCCAGCACCGCCGTTCCGAGGCCGCCGCCATCGACATGACGCGGCTTTCCGTTATCCATCATATCTGCCGATATTGTGTACTTCAGAGTTGCCCACGCAGTATTACCAGCCAGATGAATCTTGATATCGCTAAACGCGTACTTCGTGTTCTTCATCTCACCCATTTCCGGCACAAGATGATGGTCTCGGTAATCGGTCCAGCCATAATTCGCATGACCACTCTCAAAGATGGTCAGCGATTCATCATTGACCCAGACTTGTGAAGCCATTGGAAGATCATTTTTCTCAAAACTCACCGCGCTCTTCATTAGGGCATCGTTCACCGCTGCTTCCTCAGACCCTTGTGCATTTGCTGCACGTTTGTGTGCGACACCTAATGCGACGGTGATGGCTGCCAATGCAATCAGCGAGATCATTCGTAAACTAAACCTCATCCTTTGTTTCTTCACGATCATTCCCCTTTTATTCAAGCATTAGTTTCTTGTGTCGCTGAACAGATGCGAAGCGCGTTTTGAAGGCTTCTGATGCACTGAGTGCTAGTCATCTGGACAGTTCGTCGAGCTTTCTTTTCATCTGATCGATCTCCGCCTGCTGACCGGAAACGATAGTCTTGCACAAGTTCTGAATTTCCCTGTCTTGGATAGAAGCTTGCTGGCACATCAGGATTGCTCCACCGTGGTGGGGGATCATTGACCGCAGAAACTGGCGATCAGCGATTAGACCCTGCCTTCTGATTAGCATGAACGAACCAATCAGCAGCACCACTCCGAGCGCAAGAATGATTGCGTTGAGTTTCCTGGATTTGTACATCGAACTCATTAGCGGCAACTCTATCAGCACCATCGAGGCGGTCATTAGAGCGGCCATATAGACCTGATTGAAGTTGTTGAATACGTTGTTAAAGGAATTCACCATTGAGTACATGAGAATGTACATCGCGATGAAATGGAGTCCGATCATTATAAAAAGTCGGCCGTAATGGTTTGTCCGCATGTTCATATGTCTCTCCGGTTTCTGGCTCAAGCTAGGAGTCTACAAGTTCTTCGCGTGCACCAACGCGTCGATAAGTCCGGCGATACAAAAGAGCGAAAGCACAGTAGCGTCGTTGAAAAGATGTTGTTGGCTCATGCCCGCGAGCGGTCTGCCTGTCAATTGCGTTATCCAAGCGCCGATTAGAGCCAGAAGCGTCACCACCATTCCGATCGCCATGAGAAAGTTAATCTGGTATGGGTTCAACTGCTTCATGCTGAACTTCTCCAGAAAGGAAGGCACGCCGATCATCACGATGTAGCCGAGCAAGAAAACAAACCCCGATAGCGAAAGCTTCATGATTTCCCCTTTCTCCTCCGGATGCTAGTGTAGTGTCTCAGAAATATCTTTACATTAGGACTCAACGGCTATATGCTGCGAGTCACTATGTGGGATACCTGTGAAGCACTGGCGATTACCAACGAGCAACGAGAGATTCTGCAAACCTGGATCGCTGCTCGTAACAGTCCGCAGAAAGTTGTTTTCCGATCGCGCATTGTACTGGCGGCGGCGAACGGAACCTCGAATCGGCAGATTGCGATCGAGCTGCAGACCAGCCGACCGACGGTGATTCTTTGGCGCAACCGTTTTCTGGAAGCGGGCACGGCGGCGCTGATTGATGATGCTCCGGGACGCGGTCGCCCCAGGCAGATCGCGGCCGCGAAGGTCAAGAAAATCGTGGAGGCTACCCTGCATACGACTCCCAAAGCAGCGACTCATTGGAGTGTGCGGACGATGGCGCAAGTACACGGCGTCAGTCCGGCGACGGTGCAACGTATCTGGGATGCCAATGGGTTGCAACCACATCGCAGCCGAACCTTTAAGCTTTCGAAAGATAAACAGTTCGTCGAAAAGCTCAACGATGTGGTGGCCTTGTACTTGAATCCGCCCAATAAAGCGCTGGTGCTGTGTCTGGATGAGAAGAGCCAAATTCAGGCTTTGGAAAGATCTCAGCCAGGACTGCCAATTAAGAAGGGTCGTTGCGGCACCATGACCCACGACTATAAGCTGCACGGCACCACGACTCTCTTTGCCGCCCTCAACGTTCTGGACGGCACGGTAATCGGTGAGTGCATGCCTCGTCATCGACATCAGGAATATCTGAAGTTCCTGCGCAAACTTGATCGAGAGATCCCCAGTGGCTTGGACTTGCATTTGGTAGTGGATAATTACAGCACCCATAAACATGACGATGTCACCGAGTGGCTGGTCAAGCATCCGCGCTTTCATATGCACTACACTCCCACCAGTTCTTCCTGGCTTAACCTGGTGGAGCGTTGGTTTCGTGAACTCACCCAGAAGCGCCTGCGGCGGGGCAACTTTACTGGCGTTAAAGAACTCATCGCCGCCATTAAGGAATATCTCGCGCAGAACAACAAACAACCAAAACCATTTGTCTGGACTGCTACCGCACAACAGATCATCGACAAGGTCGGTCGTTGTAAAGGAATTTCTGAGACACTACACTAGTAACAAGCGTTCATCTGATTTCGCTAACAGTTTGCCCCAACTGAAGAGTGCGACCAGAATTACTGACGCGCCTTGATAATGATGTTTTCTCATCGACTCGGCGACGGCCTCCGGGGTGCCATACTGCGTATGAAAAAGAAGGGTTACTCCGATCACCAGCAATGCTCCCGGCGCGACGAATTTCCAAAGCCTTCCTTGAACCGTTTTGGCCCGGACCGCTATCTCAGCCGTTCCGGCAACAACCAGCAACGTTGCCATGAAAATATGCTGGCGTTGTTGAGGGTCATTGATAATAAGGTTCCAACTGATTCCGATTTGATCGAAACCGCGCTGGAGGAGAATGTATGCCGGCAGAAATACGCCAGCCACAACTATCAATGACGGCCAGAGATGTTACGCGCCTTTCCACTTCATGTAGCCCAGCGCTTGAACGAGAGCGATTAAAGCCACAATGGCAAACAGAATCCCATCAATCGTATGTCCGACGTTGGAGATAAACGGCAATTGCTCCGGCGTTTGATCCATACACAGATTAGAATCTTCAGCACTAATGTTTATGAATGTGCGTGTGTCTAGGCTTCGTTTCAGCCTCTTTAGTCGCTTCGCCTGGTTCCTTTTTCTCCTCCGGCGCCTGTTCGGCAAGTTCACCACCGGCTTCGCGCGCCGCCTTCTGTAAACGCTGTAATTCTTCAGGAGAGAGTTTTGGAAGACGACGAATTAGACTGACAAGATCCCAGATTGCTTCCGGCTTATCTTCAAAACGCCAGGCCGGCATTCCCGTAAGTCGAATGCCATTGCCGATGATGTAATATAGTTCGCCATCACTGAGTTGCTGAGTATCGGGCTGACTCATATCTGGAACCTTGGGATAAAGATTTTTGCCGATAAGAGTGTCGCCATGCCCGTCGATTCCGTGGCAGATACCGCAGTGCTCGACGAAGTGCTCGTCGGCCTCAGCCAACATCTCGGCAGTTTGTTGTTGGCGGGGATTCATCAAATTCTTAGCACCAGCAGGCGTCGCAATCGTACGCGCATTCCGCGCCATGGTTCGCTCCATCCAAGAAGGCTGCTCACGGGCACTGAAACCCTCACCTCGCACGTATAGGAGAAGACCGCCAACAAGCAAACCAATCACCACTAGCGTCGAGATAACTGAAAGTATTATTTTCCGCACGTTGCTCTCCTTTCGTCTCACTTACGGATTTGATGGAGGTTTGGTCGGCATATTCATATTGCCGTGCATACCATGCATGCTGCCCATTTTCATCTTAGCTGGTCGGATGCGCAGGAACAGCCGCCACGAAGCCGGGTGGTTGCCATAGAACTGATCGAGCACCGACGGTTTCGAATAGAACGTTACGTCACTACCGATAGCCAACGAGACCTTGTCTGTGTTCCAAAAGTCCCGCGCTCCGCCAAAGGTATAGGCGCCGATGCGGAAGCTCGGATGCTCTTGCGTGATCCCCAGACGAGCACGTTC
>DASWDX010000441.1:0-13830 GCA_036395055.1 Pyrinomonadaceae bacterium
ACTAACAACAACATCACCGAACGTAAGCACGCTGAGGAAAAGCTGCGCGAGCGGGCAAATTTGCTTGACCTCACGCACGACGCAATATTCGTGCGTGATATGAATGATACCTTTAGCTACTGGAATCGCGGTGCTATGGAGTTATACGGGTGGACGAGTGAGGAAACTATTGGCCAAGTCACGCATACTTTGCTTCACACTGTCTTTCCGGAACCACTCGAACAGATCAAGGCAGAGCTTCTCGCCACTCATCGTTGGGAAGGGGAACTCATACACACGAAGCGAGACGGAACAGAGGTTCTCGTCGCGAGCCGGTGGTCCTTGCTACGAGACGACCACGGAAACGCTCTTTCAGTACTGGAAACCAACAACGACATCACGGAGCGCAGGCGAGCGGAAGTTGCTTTGCGGGAGAGCGAGGAGCAATGGAAAGCAGTCTTCGAGAACAACCCGACCATGTACTTCATGGTCGACGCGGACGGGATCACGCTTTCTGTGAACGCCCTCGGCGCAGAGCAACTCGGCTACATTCCCGACGAATTGGTTGGGCGCCCTGTGCTGGACATTTTTTATGAGGCTGACCGGGAGGCCGTCGGGAGGAATGTTGCGCGCAGCTTCGATCAACTCAACCAGTCGATAAACTGGGAAGCACGTAAGGTACGGAAGGACGGCAAGGTGATCTGTGTGCGCGAAACTGCCCGGGCCGTGCTCTTAAACAACCGTCCCGTCATCCTGGTCGCGTGCGAGGACATCACTGAGCACAAACACGCTGAAGAGGCTTTGCAAAAAACGCAAACCGAACTCGCGCACGTCACCCGCGTGACAACTCTAGGAGAGCTTACGGCCTCAATCGCCCACGAAGTCAACCAGCCGATCGCCGCGGCAGTGACCAATGCCGGCGCCTGTTTGCGCTGGCTCGCCGCACAGCCACCCGACATGGAAAGAGCTCGCCAGGCTCTCGAGCGGATCGTCCGAGACTGTCGCCGAGCCGGGGAGGTAATCGGCCGCGTCCGCACCCTCGTTAAGAAGGCTCCTCAGCGAAAGGAATCTGTCGACGTCAACGACGTCATTCAAGAGGTAATCGCCCTGGCACAAAGCGAGATACAGAGAAATCGAGTTTCGTTAAAGACTCAACTCTCAGATGGCTTACCGCGCGTGCTCGGAGATCGAATCCAATTGCAACAGGTAATTCTGAATCTGATCATTAATGGCGTTGAAGCGATGAGTCGACTAAAAGAAGAACCGCGAGAGTTGCTGATAAGGACTGGGAAAGACGAGTCGAACAGTGTGCTCGTCGCCGTGCGAGATACAGGTGTGGGGCTCGACTCCGCGAATCTCGATCAACTCTTCGATGCCTTCTTTACAACGAAACCTGAAGGAATGGGGATGGGACTCTCGATCAGCCGCTCCATTGTTGAAGCCCATGGCGGACGGCTCTGGGCAACGCCGAACGAGCCCCATGGCGCTGTTTTTCAGCTCACCTTGCCGGTTGAGGGCGTGCACTCATGACGTAACCCATTCTTTTGTAGTTAGGATGACTACAAGGGCAACCTACTAAGTGCTGTGTGGAAACTCTTGGTCCGGAACGCTGAAAGCGTTCGCTAATTCCAGCCCAAGGTTGCGCTTTGGCAACCCTGGGTGCATTCATTCATTCTCCGAAGACGCAACTCTGAAGGAGTTGCGTCGCTGTTCGGTGACCGCAAACCTTCGCAACTCCTTCAGAGTTGCGAAGAATCTATAGAGCGTCCTCTGCCCCAGGGGTTTCAAAGCAAACCCTGGGCTGAAACTAGCCAACGCTTTCAGCGTACGCTCGCAGAACCTACCCTTCAAAGACCTTCCCGCGATAATACCAAAGTATAATTGCGCTCGCTTTCGTCGGGTGCTAGTTTCACAGACATGTCCGTAAAGATAAACACCGGCTTAGTAGCCATTGTTGATGATGATGAATCCATGCGTGCTGCAATTGAGGACCTGCTAAGCTCAGTCGGGATAAAAGCCAGATCATTTGCTTCGGCAGAGGAGTTTTTGCAATCAGGCTTAAAGAACGAGATCGCCTGCTTGATCAGTGATATTCGTATGCGGGGCATGACTGGTTTGGAACTACAAGCGAAATTAGTAGCGGAAGCCAGCCGGATACCAATCATTTTCATCACGGCGTACGGAAATACGAGAATGCGACAGCAAGCACTTGAAGCTGGCGCTATTGAGTTCCTGGGCAAACCATTTGATGATGAAAGCTTGCTCGGGAGTGTTCGGGCGGCGCTCGCAACCTGAGTTTTCGCAAATATCACCGGCCTATGGGGACCGGCTTCGGGCCAGGCCCAAGGGAACTGAGCAACGACATACACCTTCCCCCACCAAGCAACTGGAGGGAATCATGAAAAAAGCAGAACAAGTTGTGTTCGTGATCGACGACGACCCTTCGATACGCACGGCAATCAAGGACCTGATCGAAGCCGTGGGGATGAGTTGTCAAACCTTTGGCTCAGGGCAGGAGCTTCTCGGGGCCGTCCTCCCGGATGTCCCCCGTTCTCTCGTTCTCGACGTGCGACTTCCAGGGCTAAGTGGTCTCAACCTTCAGCGTGAGCTGACGGAAAGAGGCATTCACATGCCCATCATCTTCATTACCGGGCATGGCGATATTCCGATGTCTGTGCAAGCCATGAAAGCCGGGGCAGTCGAATTTCTCACCAAGCCGTTTCGAGACCAGGACTTGCTCGATGCGATTGAGCAGGGGATCGAACGCGATCGCTTGTCGCGTAAGCAGCTATTGGCATTTCGCGAACTACGTGAGCGGTCTGAGACGCTTACGCCACGTGAGCGCGAGGTGATGCGCTTAGTCGTCGCCGGAATGCTTAACAAACAGATCGCGGTTGAACTTGATATCAGCGAGAAGACCGTGAATGTTCATCGTGGCCAGGTAATGCAAAAAATGCGGGCTGACTCGCTCGCGGACTTGGTTCGGATGAGCGAAAAGCTGGACTTAAGTTCCCTGGCCGCACAATCGCATTAGAGTTTTCTCCAATACCGTTTCCCTAAATTCCCATCTCACTACCTCACCTTCCAATAGTTATCCGATCGCATACCCATTAGTCTGCAGGCATATCAAGGCCCGGTAAGAAACAGGGTCGGTGGCTGCAGCAACAATTGGCCACTGCTTGCCGAGCAGAAGTCGTGGAGGAATGCGAATCAGCCTTGGTTTGTAGAGAAAAACACATGCAAGAGAACTATACAGTTACCAAGGGTGCCAGGATTTCAATCGTGGATGATGACGAGTCGATGCGCGAAGCGGTCAAGGCGCTAATCGCTTCGATGGGGCTGAGTGCCGAAGACTTTTCATCGGCCGAAGCCTTCCTGAATTCGGGCCGGTCTCAAGCCTTCGACTGTTTAATCCTGGACGTCAGGATGCCTAGTTTGAGCGGATTGGAACTTCAGCGCCGATTGGCTTCTGACCACTGCCCTGTTCCCATCGTTTTTATGACCGCCCATTACGGTGACGACGTTCGCACCAAGGCCATGGAGGCCGGGGCGGTCGACGTTTTGCGCAAGCCATTCACGGAGAAAGAGTTGTTGAATGCTATCGCCAAATCTTTAGCGATGCACAAAAAGATCGGCGATGGTTCTGACGAGCCGCGCAATTAAGTTTTTGGTTTAACCAAGAGAGAGGAAATGCCATGTTACAGACTGTCAATACTGCAGGACACGCAAGTTGGCCCACTTCAATCGTAGATCCGATTGTAAGCAAGCCTGAAACCTGGAAGCGAAGCAGCCGCAATAGGCCGGAAGCGGATCTGCAATCACCGTCCGTCAGTGACGTTGCACTTCTGTACCCTGAAGCTGTAGTGGCATCCAGCGACCCTTTCGCATGGCAGGACATCCGCGTAATACACTTGCGTCATAACATCCGCAAGATGGTGTTGCCGGCTGCCGATAGTCACTGCCTTGTGTTGAACCTGAGCACACCTCTTAATCTGACCGCTCGTCTTGGTGGGCATGATTTCGAGGGGACGGTCCAGGCGGGGCAAGTGGCGATTATTCCAGCCGGGACAACATGGTCCTGCGAGTCTGATAGTCCGCACCTACGCAACACCCTGCTTTTGTTTCTGCGTCCTCTCTTTGTACGGAGCGCTGGAGAGAAGTTTGACGTCTCATATAACGACCTTGCCCTTACTCCGCAAATTGGTTTTACCAGTGGACATATTCGTCACATCGCGATGTCCCTTCTTGGCGAGTTGACCGAAGCGAGTATCGTGGGGCGGCTTTACGCCGACACGCTGGCAATTAGTCTCGCCATGCAGTTGACAAGGCACTACAGCTCTTTGAAAGACGTTCAGATAGGTCATGGAGGAATGGCGCCACACAAGTTAAGAAAGGCTATCGGTCTGATCGACCATCATCTGGCCGTCGAAGAAGAAGGAAGGGTAGCCCTCAGAGTAGTAGCCAAAGAGGTTGGGATGAGTTACTTCCACTTTTCCCGAGCGTTCAAACACTCGATGGGAATGACCCCGACAAACTACATCGCGGAACGACGGATTGAACGCGCAAAGAAATTAATGCGGGAAACAGATTTGCCCATCGCGGAGATTGCCCTGCGGTCGGGATTTTCCAGCCAGAGCCACTTTACGACTTCCTTTCGTCGTTTGGCGCGAGTCACCCCGAGATCCTTTAGGAAAGGCATATAGGTGCTGGCTCAAAGGCTAAATGCAATTGGCCAACGATGCAGGCGAGGAAATAGAAATGGGTGAGGGCTTTATTCAAGGAGTAGACGGCGATGTTCTTACCGACGATCCCGACCGCATCGAGGCTTATCGGGCGGTCGGGTTGGCTGATGGGTTTATCGGTGGTACTCAGGCCGAACAACTCAGGGCGTGGACCTACCTGGTCGAGTCCGGAAGGGCGTGGGAACTCAAGGGTTGGTTCACCAGACGCGCAATAGAGCTGTTGGTAACTCGGATGATCAAGGTTAGCCGCAAGCATTTGCCAAAGTGGGTATCCGATGAGGTGGACCGGCAGTAAAGGTTGACCAGCGATTCGCAGAACGACTCATTGAAGGAGAAACGGGATGACAGTCATAACTAATGCAACACAAAGAACGGAACGAGAAAGCAAGGTTTTACAAATGCCGTCAGATCTTAGTCTCGATGCAATGCTGGAGATCTCAGGTGCATTGCGCCAACTACTGGCGGACGTGTTTGCTCTGTACATGAAGACCAAGAATTTTCACTGGCACATGAGTGGACCCCACTTTCGCGACTACCACCTGCTCCTGGATGAGCAGGCCGAGCAAATCTTCGCCATGACAGACATCATCGCGGAACGGTCACGCAAGATCGGGGGAACTACGCTCCATTCCATCGGCGACATCTCCCGGCACCAACTTCTGAAAGACAACGATGAAGAATTCGTTGCACCCAGGGACATGCTGGTAGAACTCTACGGCGACAACCAACAACTAACGCGACAGTTACGTTCTGCACATGAACTCTGTGAGTTTCACGGCGACGTCGCGACTACTAGTTTGATTGAGGTCTGGATAGATGAGACCGAACGCCGGCAATGGTTCCTGGCCGAAATAGTTCGCGAGCCGTAAGGACAGTTTGCTTGTCCGGTTAAAAATTTAGATCCGCGAAATGTTTAGAAATCGCAGACACGTTTTCGCTCTCGTTCTTATGTTGACAACGGTTGGAGCGGTACAGGCGCAGACAAAAGTGTCTCGGCACTCTGCCCCGGATTCACTGAAGGAGTTCAGAGAGCATTTCATCAAGACTAGCGAAGACTACAAAGCCACTTTGCAAAAGCTCCTGGTCCTCTACGAAGACGATGTCAAGAAACTTACTGAGCACTCAGCGGAATGGAAAGAGCTTTACGCCGAAGGTTTGATCTCGCGGCGAGAATACGAAACGAAGACGGGTGGCATTACCGAAGCGCAAGTCAAAGTAGATGAGGTGCGTAAACAAATCATGACCGCAGAGATCACGATTGCCGAGGCCAGGCGACAACCTCGTCCGGATGAAGAAAGCAACGCCGAAATGAGTGGCTTCTCTCAAAGCGCACAGCCGTGGACTACGGGTAACGCCAAAATTGACACGTTGATTCGCCAGAATGGCTCGCGCTACGGTGTTGACCCGTACTTTATCTATTGTGTGATTCATCAGGAGTCAGGTTTTAGTTCCACAGCGTTGAGCCCGAAAGGCGCCCAGGGATTAATGCAGCTCATGCCCGGCACAGCGGCACGTTACGGCGTGATGAATGCAAATGATCCCGCGCAAAATATCATGGGCGGCACTCGCTACCTGAAGGATTTGATCCGGTTGTTTCCTGGGCGCATTGACCTGGTGCTGGCGGGCTACAATGCCGGCGAAGGCGCAGTAATCAGGTACGGTCAAACAATCCCGCCTTACAAAGAAACACAGAATTACGTGCGTCTCATCAGTCTCCGTTACCTCCGAAGACGGAAACCCAGCCAGATACATTAAGACCACGAGCTGCAAACCTCTCGCTCCACTGGAGAAACCGGAGAGATCTCCCTGTGGCAAGGCTTTGCCTCTTGATTTTTCTAACCGTTTTAACCGTTCGAGGTGTCGAAGTTTACTTTTGACACCGCTGGTCCAACCATCTTTCATTCTGGGAATCGCCGTTCCGCGCTTGATCGCGCAATAAAGCAAGAAACAGCTTTTTTCGGCAAAGAACAGAAAGAATCCGGGCGCTACCTTCTGTAAAAATCACCTTGATGAGTTTGTCGTTGACAGAATTCACAGAGAGGCGACCTCAAAGTCGCAAAGCCAGGCAGTGGGCCTGATAGAAACAATCGAATAGGAGAACTCAGATGAAAAGCAAATTGTTTTTCGCAATCTTTATGATCGGTATGCTGCTTTTCGGCGCACCGGTTTCAATGACGACGCAGGCGCAGGGACAAGTGGTAGCCGAAGGGGCCAAAAAAGCCGCGAAGGCAACCGCTGTCGGCGCCAGGGACGCGAGCAAAGCCACGGCGAAGGAAGCTAAGAAAACGGGAAACGCTACGGCAAGGGCCGCCAGGAAAGTTGGCAGGCGCAGCGAGAAGACGGGAAAGGCAGCAGCCCAAGGGTCTGAAAAAGCTGCTCAGGCGAGCGCTGTCGGCGCAAGGGATGCGAGCAAAGCCACCGCGAAGGGCACTGAGAAAACAGGAAGAGCTACGGCGAGCGGCGCTAAGAAGATTGGGAGAGGATTCAAGAAAGCCGGGAAGAAGATAACCCAGCTGTAATAAGGAGCTCCTCAATCACGGCCGCGGCCCTGGGCGACTGAATTGGCTCAGAGGATCTGCTTCTGGTGACGCGTTAAGGAATATACGTGATTGCGGTAGTCATGGCTGTTTCAGCTCTGGTTCCAATCCTCGTATCGCGGCTCCAAACGGGTTCGCCCACACGCAAGGTCGAACAGGGCGAACCGAGTCGGATTCCACCGATTGGATCAAGGGCGGTATTGCGCAATCACCAGGGTGGGTCTTTGGTCTTGGGTCTTTGTACTTTGAACTTTGCTCTATTGATTTGACCTTGGATTGATGGAAACAAAAACAACGTACAAAGATCAAAGGCCTTCTTTAGAAATTCTGCGTAATCCGCGGAGGCCGCTTACCCAATTCCAGCAAATCGCTGCAATTCCAGACAACCGCCGACAATACAGAGAGACTTGGGCCGTGAAATTATTGGAGCGGAGTGAGGGGAAGTGTGAGGTCCGGCGTGAAATTCTACAGTCTAATTTTAATCGCAATCGTCACGTTGTTGCGCACCGCTCCAGCTACGGCGCAGCAGAGCACTGGGAGCGTGCCGATTGGAGCCACGCAGCAGATTCCTGGAGCGGCAAGGGTCGGTTCGGGACCAGCTGCCCTGAGTTTCGAGCAGGCAATACAACTGGCAATTGAGAATAATCTGGCAACGCTCCTGGCACACGAACGCCGCAACGAAGCACGCGGGAACAAACAGCAGTCCCTTGCTCCACTTCTCCCGAATGTTTCTGGCGTTGCTTATCAGGCCAGCCTGACGGAGAACCTGGCTGCGCTCGGTTTCCGGCCCGGCATTATTCCCGGCTTCAATTCAACCTTCGTTGGTCCATTCAGGAATTTCGACGCGCGAGTTTCGTTCGTGCAGACAATCTTTGACCTCAGCGCAATTCGAAACTACCAGGCGGGCCGGGCCGGAGTTCGAGTCGCGGAATTGCAGGAGGGTCTGGCTCGCGAACAGGTAGCTAGCGGAACCGGTCTCGTCTATCTCGAAGCCCTTCGGGCTGACGCAGCGGTCATCGCCGCGCAAGCCAATGTTGAGTTGGCGCAAGCGTTGCTCAAGCTCGCTCAAGACCAGCGCAACGCAGGGGTGGCGACGGGAGTTGACGTCACGCGCGCTGAAACACGCCTGGCGGAACAAAAGGTCGGGTTGGCCCAGGCCCAAACTAGTTCTGAACAGGCCCGGCTGAATCTGCAACGAGTAGTCGGTCTGCCGCTGGGAAGTTCGCTGACGTTGACCGATCAGTTGCGATTTACAGAAGCGCAACTGCCGGCAGTCGAAACTGCTGTCACCCAAGCAAGTCATGATCGGCGCGAAGTTCAGGTTGCCGAAGAGCAGAACCGAGTCTCCGGGCTTGAAAGTGAAGCCGTTCGCTCAGAGTACCTCCCTTCGGTTGAGTTCGTCGGCGATTATGGAGTCAGCGGCATAACTCCTTCCAACTCAGATCTCCCCACGCGCCGAGTTGCAATCCAGGTTAACGTGCCGATATTCAACGGTGGCTTAACGCGAGGAAGATTAACCGTGGCTGCTAGCCGTCAACGCCAAAGCGAACTCGAACTCTCGAATGTCCGCGGTCAGGTTGAAGAAGACGTGCGGCTGGCGCTGACGACTTTAAGAACAGCAGCCGTGCAAGTGCGCGCGGCCGATGAAGGCGTGATGTTGGCTCAGCGTGAACTTGAGATGGCGCGCGACCGTTTCAAAGCAGGCGTGGGGGACAATCTGGAAGTCGTCTCAGCGCAGACATCGCTTGCAAACGCGCGAGATGCTCAAGTGACAGCATTGGCGCAGCACAACGCCGCGCGGTTGAACCTTGCCGCAGCGCTCGGACGAGCGGAAAGATTTCGCTGGTGAAGTGTTGCTGTAGCGGCGGCACTAGGTGGCCGCTCCAGAGTTGCGGTTAGGACTTGTTTCGAGAGTTGAGTGGTGGCGGGAAGAGGAGCGGCCTCCAGAGCGCCACCCCTACAGGATCTTCATGGATTTAGGGACGATTATGTTGGAAGTAATAGACGAAGCCGAAGCAAAGAAAGAGCAAAAGGAAGCGAACGCCTCCGGGCGATCGATTGTCGAAGCACCAGTTGACGAGGAATTGGTTGAGTCAGCTGCACCAGCTGAGGGGCAGGACCAGGAATCCCAGCCGGTCAAAGCCAACGGTGATCAGCAAATCCAAACAGAAAAGAAACCTCTATACAAGCGTCCAGCAGTTCTCGTGGTGGCGTCTATAGTTCTGCTTATCGGCGCAATCGTCGGCGTGCGCTACTGGCTCTACGGGCGATCGCATGAATCCACTGACGATGCATTTATTGACGGTCACATTATTCAGATCAGCCCGAAAGCATCGGGCTACGTTGCCAAGGTTTACGTCACTGACAACCAGCAGGTAAAAGCTGGTGACCTGCTCGTCGAACTCGACGCGCGCGATTACCAGGCCCGGCTGGAGCAAGCCAAAGCCGCCTTGGACGCTGGACTTGCAAAGCAGAACGAAGCGCGGACGAACGTATCGCTTACTCGTGCGACCGGCGCAGCAAGCGTTCAGCAGGCATCGGCGACGGTACGGCAGGCGCGCTCGGGTGTTGAGTCGTCGCGTGCTGCTGCAGCCAGTTCGCAGAGCCGCGCAAGTCAGGCTGCTTCGGCAGTTTCAACTGCGCAAGCAAACCTCGAGCAGGCTCGTGCGCAAGTTCTGGCAGCGGAAGCCGAGGCGACGCGCGCTAGTGCTGATGTCGCTCGCTACCAGGCTCTCTTTGACAAGGATGAGGTTTCGAAACAGCAATTGGACCAGGCCGTTGCTGCGGCACGTACCGCCAGCGCCCAACTTGATTCAGCGCGACAGAGAGTCGCGGCCACCCTGGCCCAGGTTAACGAGGCGCGCTCGTCTAAGGCGGCGGCAGTCGAGACCGCGCGACAGTCACAGACGCAAATAGTCGGCGCACAGGCTGGAGTCAGTGAAGCCCTCGGCCGTCTCGCGCAGGCAAATACTGCACCCCAGCAAGTGGCCGTTAGTCAGGCTCAATCCGAGACGGCGGATGCAACTACTGAACAGTTGCGGGCGGAAGTCGAACAAGCAGAACTCGAACTCTCCTACACGAAAATCTATGCGACTGAAGACGGCCGTGTAACGCGCAAGTCTGTGGAGCAAGGCGCCCTCGTCCAGATTGGCCAACCGCTTCTGGCGATTGTGCCGGGAGACGTCTGGGTTACCGCCAATTTCAAAGAGAGCCAAATTGGCAGACTGGTAGCCGGGCAGCCGGTAGACATTAGTGTTGACGCCTATCCGGATAAGGTTTTCAAAGGACACGTAGACAGCATCCAGACAGGCACTGGCGCACGGTTCAGCTTGCTCCCCCCAGAGAACGCGACCGGGAACTACATCAAAGTCGTCCAACGCGTGCCTGTCAAAATCGTTTTCGATGAGCCGCCAGATCCGAAGCACATGCTCGCGCCGGGAATGTCAGTCGTTCCCGAGGTGGTTGTGAGATGAGTAACGTGGTCTCGGACACAGAATCCTGGAGAACGCTAACACCGAAGCGCACGGCCAAAGTAAGTGGCTCTCCAGCGCTGGAAATGTGGAAGCCCAGCTTCAATCCCTGGCTCATCGCCGCGTCCGTGATGCTCGCCACGTTCATGGAGGTACTCGACACTTCAGTTGCCAACGTGTCCCTTCCGCATATTGCCGGAAGTCTTTCGGCTACGACGGACGAGTCAACCTGGGTGTTGACCAGCTATCTGGTCTCCAATGCCATCATCCTTCCCGCAGCTAACTGGCTCGGTCACTACTTCGGTCGCAAGCGATTCTTAATCGTTTGCATCGCGATTTTCACATTATCATCGGCGCTTTGCGGCGCGGCGGGAAGCCTGGGCCTGTTGCTTTTCGCGCGCGTCCTTCAAGGCGCGGGTGGCGGTGCGTTACAACCGATTGCGCAGGCTGTACTTCTGGAAAGTTTTCCCGCTGAGAAGCGTGGCTCCGCAATGGCTGTTTATGGATTGGGCGTCGTGGTCGCTCCGATTATCGGACCAACGCTCGGTGGGTGGATTACGGATAACTATTCGTGGCGCTGGATCTTCTACATCAACGTTCCCATCGGGATCTTAGCCGTATTGATGGCCAATGCTTTCGTTGAGGATCCACCATACATCAGAAATCAAAGACCAGGTCGTATTGACTATATTGGCTTTGGTCTGATGGCCCTGGGTCTCGCGACGCTCCAGATCGTTCTTGACAAAGGCCAGGAGGCGGACTGGTTCTCATCATCTTTCATAACCTGGGCCACCGTCTTCGCGGTCATAGCACTCGTCGCTTTCGTCGTCTGGGAGCTCCGCGCCAAGGAGCCAATCGTTAACCTCCGCGTTCTCGCTAATCGCAATTTCGCAGTCGGAACAGCGTTGATTGCGTCGATGGGGGTAGTGCTCTACGGCACAATCGCACTGTTGCCACTCTTCTTGCAGACACTCGCTGGTTACCCGGCGTTGCAAAGCGGCTTGGCAGTCAGTCCGCGCGGAATCGGCGCAATTCTCTCAATGATCATTGTGGGCCGCCTGGTCGGAAAGATTGACGGTCGTTATCTCATCATGTTCGGATTTGTCGTGCTGGCGTTTTCTACTTACCTACTGACTGACATCGATCTACAGATTTCGATGAGGAGTATTGTCTGGCCTCAGATTATTAGCGGTCTTGCGATGGGCTTTGTTTTTGTTCCGCTGACCGTTATGGCGACCGGCACATTAACAAACGAGCAGATGGGCAATGCTACCGGCATCTTCAACTTGATGCGAAACCTTGGCGGTAGCTTTGGCATTGCTGCCGTCACCACGATGCTCGCGCGCGGAGCGCAGGTACACCAGGCAGCGATGGTCTCGCATCTGACGCCTTATGATCCAGCCTTTCAGCAACGGCTGCATGAACTGGCGACTGCGTTCGCGGCGCAAGGCAATCCCATGACGGCACTGCAGCAAGTTTACGGTGCGGTCTATGGCACGCTCGTCAAGCAGGCAACTTACTAGCGTACATTGATAACTTTTGGTTGCTGGCTTTCTTGTGCCTGCTGTGCGTCCCGGCAGCACTTCTTTTCAAAAAGGTTAAGGCCGGCAGACAGGCCCCGGCAGTGCATTGACCTCAACGACGAATTCCAGATCAGATGGGACAAGTCATTGGCCGTATCCCGCACGAGAGCTTTGCCATCACACCGAAATTCCGCAATAGAGAATAGTTTCGAGCAAATACATAAACGACCGATGCGCTGACTTCCTGTAGATTCAACTCGAAGCTTGAAACGAGGGGTGAATCACCCCCGTGGCTAAACGGATCTTCAGAAGAGGAGGAGATAATGAAAGGAAACAGATTAGTACAGAGAATTGGTGGGTTTGTGCTGGCAGCATTATTGCTATCCAGTGTAGCAATAATGTCTGGTAGTACAGTCCAAGCACAGTGGCGGGGTCGTGGTGGGTTTGGCGGTCGAGCCCGAATATTGCGGCCTGTTCGCCCGTTCTACGGGTATCCTTACGGGTATTACAACCAGTATGTCTTCAGCAGCAGTCAAGCTGCCGCCAATCAGGGTTACAAGGACGGGCTAAAGACGGGTTCCGATGACGCGCGTCGAAATCAAAGCAACGATCCTGAGAGATCGCACTATTTCCAGAATGCGGGTTTTGGCAACTTTGGAGAAGCTTACAGGGAAGGGTTCTCGCGTGGTTATAGCGAGGGTTTCGTCGGCCGCTAAGCCAGTTGACAGGTCATCTATTCGAATGCCGCGATGGAAGTCGCGGCATTCCTTTTAAGCAACCATAACATGCCCTTCTTAGTACCAGGGAGCTTGCTCAAGAAATGGGGATACCTCGTGACGAGCGGCCTACGTTACTGACTTAAACGATTCGTGGTCCAACCCGCCTTTCAGCAATCTCTGCATGAGATGGCGGCCGCGTTCGCGGCGCGAGGCAATCCGCCCTGACGGCGCAGGCCCCGGCGGTACACTGACCGGAGCAATGAATTCCAGATCAGTCGCGATGTCATTTTTCAGATTTGAGGTTTAACCATGCAGGCTCGTCCTGGCACGTGGCGCAAGTGGCTTGGCTACTGCTTCATTTTAGTAGCACCTTCCCTTAAACTCCGAGCTTCTCTTCGTTTCGAAACTGAATTTCGTAAAGGTGAGAATATAGTCCGCCGGCGGATAGCAATGTGGTATGAGTTCCACGCTCGACAATCACGCCCTTGTCAAGAACAAAGATCACATCAGCTCGTCGCACAGTAGCCAGCCGGTGGGCAATCACAATCGAAGTCTTGCCCTCCATTAATCTGCTCAGAGCCTCGAAAACCAACTCTTCCGAGGCTGCGTCGAGATCAGAAGTGGGCTCATCAAGTATAAGGATCGGAGCGTTACGGATGATAGCACGAGCGATTGCGACGCGTTGGCGCTGCCCACCTGATAATGTTATTCCCTGCTCACCAACCATCGTGTCATATTGCTCCGGCATATTGATAATGAACTCATCAGCGTTTGCTAACTTCGCAGCCTGGATGATTTCATCGCGTGAAGCCTCGGGCTTACCATAGGCGATGTTTTGCCAGATAGGTGCTCGGAAGAGA
>DASWDX010000442.1:0-9722 GCA_036395055.1 Pyrinomonadaceae bacterium
TAACATTCCAAAATTCTGCACTCGTATCCGAAAATGTTTACAACCATGCGGGAACTTCCAGGCATCTCAGGCCCCTCCCCAGGTCAACGATTGGCTTCGTCAAAAAGAAGCAAAGCTATGAGTTCGGAACTTCTTTCCGGACGCGCTGTCTAAGTGTGCGCAGGCGCGCCTGAGCTTCTCTCCCCAGGCTCTCCGATCAATTAAAACAACTTGGAATCAGCACGAGAGAGGCCTTGCCACTCAATTACAGAACCGCGCGCGGTAGCGCCGGATGCCAACTTCAACTTCAGTATCCAGCAGGTTCAGCATCTGATAGACCAATCTGCAGCCCCTGGTTTATCTGAAGATGATTCTTATATCCGGCGCTACCGCGCTCGGTTCTGTAACAGCCGGATGACTTAGCTAACTTCGCGCTGAGATGTGATACTCTAAGTTCTCCAAATTCAACTGAATTTCAGGAGGAACTATGGCAGACGATCAAGAAAACCAGTGTGCGAATCCGGTTTGCACTTGTCCGCCGCAACCAGACGGCAAGTATTGCAGCGCATCATGTGAGGGCAAGGGTCAAACCGTCGAACTCGATTGCGATTGTGGTCACCCGGAGTGTAGCGGAAACTTCTAAAGGCTTGCGAAAGCTCTTTTACCAGACGAAAGGGCGCGTTCGGCGCCCTTTTGTCATGCCCTACTCATTTGCCGGGCCAACTTGAGGAACTGCGCGGCGAGCTTTGGTCCAGTGCCGGCGTCTTCGTGTTTGAAAAATAGAAAGGTCTCTTGCCAGTTCTGATCGCGAATGCGCCCGAGCCACTCCGCCAGATTCTCTTCCGAATAATTAACACGACGTAACCGCAGATACCCCCAGTCCGCAGTCTGGTCGATGTGTGTGGTAGGCATATCGTCGGTATCCGAAACGCAGAGTGCTCGGTTCTGGCTTCGCAGGAGGTCCAGGACATCGTCATCAAACCAGGTTGGATGGCGAAACTCAAAGGCGGCGCGTGTTGCCTGCGGCAGTTGCGCAAGAAACGTTTCCAGTCGCGGCAAATCCTTCTTCATATTTGGTGGAAGCTGGAAAAGCACGACGCCAAGTTGATCCGCGAGCACCGCAGCCGTTTCAAAAAAATACTTCGTCTCTTCGTCAGTCTCTTTCAGTCTCTTAATGTGTGTGATTCGTTGCGGCGCCTTGAGCGCAAAGCGAAAGGTGGGCGGCACCTGTTCTTTCCAGTTTTCGAGCATGCTCGGCTGCGGCATGCGGTAGAAAGTGGCGTTGATTTCCACCGTGCTCAAACACTCGGAATAGAAATGGAGCATTTCCTTCGCCGGAATCTTTTCCGGGTAGAAGTTTCCCTTCCACTCCTTGTAGCTGTAGCCGCTGGTACCGACGTAGAGAGTCATTTATCTACAGATAGTTTGAATAGTGGGTTTGGTTAAGAAGAGCACGCGAGCAAGGGGATGAAGAACCTGATCAGAACGGTCGTATGCCTAAGCAACCTCAGACTTTGAATAATTTCCTCCTCTAATGATCGGCGCATTTCCTGGATTCCTGTTATATACATACATCCAGCCTTCGACATTCCGGCCATTAGCGAGTCTTATTCTTGTCTTCTTGCGAATGAACAGGCTTTTCTGCGGCCTCGACGGATCAAATTCCTCATATTTATCAAGCGCATCAAGTATCGCTTTGTCAGCGGGTAATTCGACCAGCTCTCCGTGAACCGAAGTATTCGCTGAGTGATCAATAACAGCACCCGGGTATTCACCGAAGTTGTATAGCCTGCCTCGAACATAGGCGGCGCCGATCCGGCGAAGCCGTTTTACAATGGGAGCGATTTCATTGTCGGCCTCGCCCGGCATGAGCGTCCCATATACGAAGAGATAGTCAGTCATTTTCGCTTTCCGAGGAGGTTAGCAAGGCCTTCGTAACCGTTTTCCAAGTTTAGAATATATTCACGCACGTCAGCATGACGATTTAGACAATTCAGATAATAGCCAAATAGGTCTTCAACCTCAGAGTCGCCAAGCTGCTTGGTGGTTCTTAGAAATGCTATAAACTCAAAGAAGTTCAGATAATCGGTAAACTGAGAGCCTTCCTCATCTACAAGTTGCTTGACCTCATCTGAATCCGCAGTACTGTCTAGTTTGTCTCGAATGCTTTTGAGATTGTCTTTTTGATAGAAGGACTCATAGAGTTGTGAAGCCCACTTGGCACGTTCAAATTTGGAGTTCTTTCTGTAGACATACAGTGCTCCTACGGCAGCAATGCTTGCTGCAATATAGTAGAAGATTTCAAACAAGTCCTTACAGTTCATAGCGTACTTGGCTTTACTTGTCGACAACGTCATAGTCGTAGCCTAACAAGTAGCGCGTCAAGCTTTTCTATGATACACAAGGCTGCCACAGATGCCATAGATTTTGCTAGCAAGGGTCAGAAATGTCGTCATCAACCACTACAAACATCGAATCGCTACAACAGGAAGACCGCGTTTTTCCGCCGGCGACATTCTTTTCGGAGAAGGCCCACATCAAGTCGATGGAGGAGCTGGAACAACTGCGCGCGGAGGCGAGCACTCACCCGGAAGAGTTTTGGGCCCGCATGGCGGAGGAGCTCCATTGGTTTAAGAAGTGGGACACTGTGCTGAAGTGGGAGGCGCCACATGCTGAGTGGTTTGTTGGCGGCAAGATCAATATCTCCTACAACTGTCTCGACCGGCATTTGAATACCTGGCGACGCAATAAAGCCGCCTTGATCTGGGAAGGTGAGCCGGGCGACCAGCGCACACTCACTTATCAGCAACTCCATGCCGAAGTTTGCAAATTCGCAAACGTCCTGAAGCGCTCAGGCGTTGAGAAGGGCGATCGCGTAGCGCTCTACCTGCCGTTGATTCCCGAGCTCGCTATCGCCATGCTCGCATGCGCGCGCATCGGCGCTACCCACAACGTTATCTTTGGCGGCTTTTCCAGTGCTGCTTTGATTGATCGAATAAACGATGCGAGTTGCAAAGTAGTAGTAACCGCAGACGGCGGCTGGCGGCGCGGCAACGAGGTTAAACTTAAAGCAGCTGTCGACGTGGCTTTGAAAGGAACTCCATCGGTGAGGGCTTGCATCGTCGTGCGTCGAACCGGAGCGCCAATCCATATGGAGGCAGGCCGCGATCACTGGTGGCATGAGTTGATGGCCAGCGTAAACGCGGAATGCCCGGCCGCAGAGTTAGACAGTGAACATCCGCTCTACATTCTTTATACCTCCGGAACGACAGGAAAACCAAAAGGCATTCTGCACACAACCGCAGGTTATCTTTTGCAGACTCATCTGACCACGAAATGGATCTTCGACATCAAAGACGAAGACATTTACTGGTGCACTGCGGACATCGGTTGGGTAACCGGTCACAGCTATGTGGTCTACGGTCCACTTTCGAACGGCGCCACCGTGCTGATGTACGAAGGCGCACCAAACTATCCGGAGGCGGATCGGTTCTGGGATATTATCGAGCGGCATCGTGTCAACATTTTCTACACCGCGCCTACTGCGATTCGCGCCTTCATTAAGTGGGGCGAGCAGTGGCCCCTCAAACATGATCTATCGAGCCTGCGCCTGCTCGGCACGGTGGGCGAGCCGATTAATCCCGAAGCGTGGATGTGGTATCACAAGATGATAGGCCACGGTGTCTGTCCAATTGTTGATACCTGGTGGCAAACTGAAACCGGAGCCATCATGATTAGCCCGCTTCCCGGTGCGACGCCAACCAAGCCCGGCTCTGCTACGAAACCGTTTCCGGGGATTGAAGCCGATGTCATGACACGCGACGGTAAACAGGTAGGCGCAAACGAGGGTGGTTACCTCGTAATCAAGCGTCCCTGGCCCTCAATGCTGCGAACGATTTGGGGTGACGACGAGCGTTATCGAGAGCAGTATTGGTCACAAATCGAAAACATATATTTTGCCGGCGACGGCGCGCGGCGTGACAAGGATGGTTACTTCTGGATCATGGGCCGCATCGACGACGTTATTAATGTCAGCGGTCACCGGCTCGGGACCGCGGAAGTCGAAAGCGCGCTCGTATCGCACGAAGCGGTAGCCGAAGCCGCCGTCGTCGCCCGTCCTGACGAGTTGAAGGGTTCCGCAATTATCGCCTTTGTAACCCTGGAAGGTACGCACAGTCCCTCGCCGCAATTGAATGAAGAATTGCGAGCGCACGTGACCAGGGAAATAGGAGCTTTGGCGCGTCCGGATGAAGTACGATTTAGCGACGCCCTGCCTAAGACAAGGTCGGGAAAGATTATGAGAAGGTTATTGCGAGAGATTGCTACGAGCGGCACGGTTGCGGGCGATGTCACTACCCTCGAAGATTTTTCGGTTTTGGAAAAACTGAGAGCGGAGGAAGAATAACCTGTTCGGAGTTTCGAGTTTCGAGTTTCGAGTTTCATAACAATCGTTGACACTACCGGAAGGGTAACGATGGCTTTGTCTAACCTCGACCGCGAAACCCGAAACTCGAAACTCGAAATGGTTGCATACAAAACACTGCGACTTTTGACCGTAAACGTTATAAACTGCCCCCGCTCTAGCCCGATAAGGAGTTTGAAATATGGCTCGCCACTTCGAAACCGAAACTCGTTCAGGTCCAAGGTATTTAGTCTCATTCGGTGTGCGCGCTGAATGGGACGAGCCTGGCGGCACTCACGTGATGTCAGAAGGCACAACGGAAAACGTGGGGCCGGAAGGTACGCTGGTTCACCTGCCGCGAAAGTTGCCCGACGTTGGTAGTCGCGTACGCCTGGAAGTGCAGGGCGAGGACGGAACGAAGCTGCAAGTAGTCGCAGAAGTGTTGCGCATCGAGCGTAATCCGGGTCATCCCCTCGCAGCACTGCAACTTCTCGGCGAGACCGATGAATGGAGGGGATTGATTTGGGAGCCGGCCGCGCCCCGCGTGGCGCCTCCACCGCCACGGGTAGCAGGAGATGACGACGAGGAATTTGAGGGCGACGAAGAAGAGGAGGACGAGCTTGCCCATTGAAAGGAGTTGGGAATAATTCAGAGACTCTACAACTAGCCACATCCGAAAATAGTGGAAAAACAGAAAACTAAAGATGTCGCGCGCGCAGCTGCAAAGACCGCTGTGGAAGCGTCCTGGCCGCAGACGCGTGTGGTTCTGCGCGTAATCCTGATCGTGCTAGCGGTTGCTGTGACGCTTTGGGTGATAGTAAAGCTAACCGGCGTCATCCTGTTATTGATTCTGTCGATCTTCTTTGCCTATTTCGTTGCCCCGTTGGTCGAGTTCCTCAGCCGCCCCATTCAGGTATCAGGTCGTAAATTTGCCATTCCGCGCGCCGTGGCGATCGTTTTTTCTTACATTATCATCGTCGCGGTCATCGTCATCGGAATCTACGCATTGGCGCCAGGGCTCGGGAGCCAGTTTCCGGAGTTTACTCAACAGGCACGAATTTATTGGACGTCCGTCGGCAGCAAATTGCAGAGCTGGGTCGAATACTTTCGTTCGCGTCAAATGCCCGGGCCGCTACTCGACGCAATCAATGGCGCCATTCCTCGCGTGATCGAAAACGTCAGTCTGACGGTGAGCGCAGTGCTGGCGAGCATAGCCGGCTGGGTTATCTACATTCCGTGGCTGATTATTATTCCTATTTTGAGTTTCTTTTTTCTGAAGGATGCGGAAGCTTTTCGCCGCTCAGTGTTACAGATGCTGCCGCGCGGACGATGGCGCTGGCGCGGTGACGAATTTTTTCAGGATATCAACAGCACCCTCGCTGCTTATATTCGCGCCCAATTGACAGCGTGTCTTTTTATCGGCGTGGTCTGCGCCCTTGGCTTCACGCTGCTGGGACTGCCCAGTCCCCTTGTTCTGGGAATAATTGCCGGTGTTTGCGAATTCGTTCCGCTCGTTGGACCGTTACTGGTAGCGTTTTTAGCAGCGCTGGCGGCGGTGCTGCACGGAGGCCTCTTCCTGGCTTTCCTGGTGATTGCTTTCTTGGTGGTGCTGCGCATTGTTCAAGATTACTTTGTCTATCCACGTTTGATAGGCCAGGGAATACATCTACATCCACTAGCGGTAATCATAGCGATCCTGTCAGGAGCGGAACTCGCTGGTGTGGCTGGAATTTTTCTTGCCATACCAGTGGTGGCGATCCTGACAGTCAGCTACCGCCACTGGCTCGAACATCGCGGCAGCGAAGGGCTTGCCGATGTTTTGGAACCAACTCCTGTGGATAGCGCGAGTACGAACGAAATTGTTTCCTCAGCCAGTGATTCTGAGGTTGCGCATCCTGATGCCAACACAACGCCGGAAGACATGGCCCGCGAAAGACCCGATCTGACAACGGGCGAACTGAAAATGCCGGTAGAGCAGTAGCTGAGAAAAATCGCAGACTCATCACACATAACGTTCAATTCAGCGCTGGTGTCGCACTTAGATTTTAAGTGTGAGCGGCGGCGCGTGCACGCTCCATCAACTCGATGAACCGTTGGAAGTGATGCTCGGCATCGTGAGGACCGGGCGCGGCTTCGGGATGATATTGGACGGAAATTATCGGCAGCGTTTTGTGACGCATGCCTTCGACGCAGCGGTCGTTAAGATTCAGATGAGTTATTTCCACGTTAGCCGGAAGACTATCGGCGACCACCGCGAAGCCGTGATTGTGTGAAGTGATTTCGACGCCGCCTTCCTGTAAATCTTTTACCGGTTGATTGCCACCGCGATGACCGAAGGCAAGTTTGAAGGTCTTGCCGCCAAACGCGCGACCGAGTAACTGGTGTCCAAAGCAGATTCCGAAAGTCGGCACGGCTGATTTGAGCAACTCCTGAATTTGTGCCACTTCCTTATTCATCGAAGCCGGATCGCCCGGGCCATTGGAAAGAAAAACTCCATCGGGATTCATTGCCGCAACTTCAGCAGCGTTGGTTGCAGCAGGCACAACCGTTATGCGACAACCCAGCCGAGACAGCTCGCGCAATGAGTTTCGCTTAACGCCGAAGTCGTAGCAGACCACGTGAAAACGCTCCGGACCTACCGGCGCAACCTCGTAAGGTTTTTTAGTCGTAACTACACTCGCCAGTTCACGGTTCTCCATTGAAGGCGACTGGCGCGCTTTCTCAATCACGCCCTCCTCGTTGAGATCAGTTGTGGAGATGCAGGCGCGCATCGCTCCTTTGTCGCGTATATGCCTGACCAGGGCGCGTGTGTCGATGCTGTCAATCGCAACTATGTTCCAGCGTTTCAAGTAAGCATCGAGCGTCTCCTGCGCGCGCCAACTGGAAGCCACGCGGCTGGCTTCGCGCACCACGAACCCCTCGACCCACGGGCGATCGGATTCTGCGTCTTCACTGTTGACCCCGTAGTTGCCAATCAGTGGATAGGTCATGCAGACGATCTGGCCGGCGTAGGAAGGGTCCGTAAGCACCTCCTGGTAACCGGTCATCGAGGTGTTGAAGACCATCTCGCCACACGACTCGCCCTCCGCCGCCCAGGAGCGACCGCGGAACGCTCGGCCGTCTTCAAGGGCAAGTAACGCACGTTTGTGGTTTCTAATCGGCATGTTCTTCTTGTCCAACGTCCAAAGTCCAATGTCCAACGTCCGATCGGACTCTTCAAACCGCTTTCTCGACGTTGGACTTTGGACTTTGGACGTGGGACTAAGATCTCTTACTGGCTACTACCTACTGTCTTGATAAACTGCTGGGCCTCGTTAAGCCAGCGTTTATCGGCGCGATACTTGTAAGCTGGAGCTGTCTTGACAGCTTCTATGCAGGCTTGCATCAAGCTGGCGGCCTCGCGTCGATGGCCGAGGCCGGCATGTGCACTGCCCATCAAGTAAAGCGCTTCCGGATCAGAAGGGCGATGCTCGAGGAATCGTGCCAAGGCACTGCGTGCGTCTTCAAACTGACTTGCGGCGATATAAGTTGCGCCAACTTCGCGCCAGACTTCGTGTTGGCTGTGCGCCGGATCGCGAGAAACAACTTGTTCAAAGTTCTTCACCGCGTCAGCGAACCGCTTTTGCTGCAGGGCGATGCGTCCCAGCTGGTAATGGGCATCGATCTCATCGTCGTCGATTTGAATCGCTCGTTCGAAGCGCTCCCTGGCGGCCTCAAGTTCGCCTCGCTGTTGATGAATCAAACCGAGATTGTAATGAGCCGAGGCATCAGCGGGGTTGAGCGTTGCCGCCTCGAGGTTTTGTTTGAAGGATTCGCGCGCGCGTTGCGAGCGCAATACCCCACTAATGTAACTGCGTATAAGGATGAAGAGTATCAACAGCAAAAAAGGCGAGGCCAAAATCGGACTTAGCAGTAGCGTCCACAAAGGCGAGATAAACAGAGCCAGCGTTAACCCAACCACTGAGATCGCCACCGCCCGCATTGCCGAAATGCGAAACACTTCACGCACACTCAGCACGCTCGCGATCAGGAAGAAGAACAACTTTACCGAACGAAACAGGCTTGCAGCCACGATGCTGGGATCGCTCAAGGCGATTTGCAATTGAGCGCGGAATTCGGGTGGCAGCCGCACCCAGGTTTCGACTTGCGGGGCAGATTGCAGCGATTGGGCGACGTAGGATGCTTGAACGCCGCTGAAGTGAAAAAAGATCGCAACCGGAATTGTCAGTATGTTTGCAATCGCCAGCGCATACAGAAAGGTTGATGCCAGCGAGGCGTATTCCTGTTGCAGCAGCAGACTGAAGCGACCGCGGCGTTCAAAGACATTGGCAACGAAGGCAATGATCGGAACTAGCACACCGCCAATCAGCAGGAGCGACAATGCTGATTGAAAGAGCAGTCGAATCACAGCACCGGGACCAGCGAAGACAAAAGTACGGTTTCCAGCTAGCCATTGCGCGACGAGGAAGTAAACGATTTGGCTAATCAGCGCCATCAACCCAATGGCTGCCAGCGGAGCGCGATCGCGCACCTCTCGCAGGCCGCGACCGGGCGCGTAAAAAATCATCAACAGGAGCCGTAGCCAATCAAGTATTGTCAAATCAGGTTCTCGGAGTTTTAACTAATCCAGGACTCATTGTTCCGGGGCCATGCTCGGTAACTCTTCTGTGCTTGGTAAGATTTGCGGACTCGGTTGATAACCAGTAGGGGGCGGTCCAAGGGGCGAGACGTTTTCGTGATGAATAACGCTCGCCGCGCTCAACGGCCAGTAACGAAGCAGCGCCTTACCATAGATATATTTCTTGGGTACCAGCCCCCAGCTTCGGGAGTCGCTGGAATTATCCCGATTGTCACCCATCACGAAATAATAATTTGGTTTCACGTAGACTGATGGCTGGCTTCTGGTCGATAAGTTAGATTTGGGATCAAGATACGTCTCATCCAGCTCGCCGCCATTGATCAGCACCTTTCCTTCCCGCACCTCCACAGATTCCCCCGGCAAACCAACCACTCGCTTGATGTAACTTTTGGATGGATCCTCGGGATACCAAAACACTACGATGTCGCCTCGCTCAATCTTTGGCGCCCAGCGATACTCATCATAGTAGATCAGTTTGTTAACAAAAATTCGCTCGCCGTCGTGCAGTCGCGGCAGCATCGACGTGCCTTCCACTTTTACCGGCTGCACAATAAAAACAACCACCAGCGCCGCGATCATTAGAGCAAACACCAGGTCGCGAAGAAGCAGCCGACCCTCCGCCCAAAGACTACTCCGCGAGGCGTCTTCGGGCCGGTGGATTTGAATGTCTTTATCGTCGTTAATGTGAATCCCGCCAAAAGG